>JBFILE010000154.1:0-8898 GCA_041599855.1 Thermoplasmatota archaeon | reverse complement strand
GGTCGGCGAACGGCCCGGCGCCTGACTGCGGTCTGGGCATCGTCAAAACCCCGCCATCCGGCGACACTGCCGCCATTCCCATTCGTCCGTTACGGCAACCCCTATTAAGCACTCCTTGGAGAGCGGGACCCGTGCACGCCGACGCGGACACCGTCCTCGACATCGCGGGTTTCGGGAAGCGCTACGGCGATTTCTGGGCCGTCCGTGACGTCTCCTTCACCGTGAAGCGCGGCGAGATCTTCGGCCTCATCGGCGCAAACGGCGCCGGAAAGTCCACGACGCTCAAGACCATCGCCGGCCTCATCGACCCCACCGAAGGGCACGTCACGGTCTTCGGCGAAGCATGCGACGCCTCCCACGTGCGGGCCCGCGTCGGCTACCTCCCCGAGGAAAGCCCCCTCTACGAGGACATGAACGCCCGGACGTACCTTCGCCTGTTCGCCGACCTGTACAGCATCCCGAAGCGCATCGCAAAGGATCGCATCGAGAAGCTCCTCGACGACGTGAAACTCGACTACCGGGACCGCAAGATCGGGGACCTCTCGAAGGGGATGCGCCGGAAGATCGCCATCGCCCGGTCCCTCATCCACGACCCCGACGTCCTCCTCTACGACGAGCCTGCGAGCGGCCTCGATCCCGTCATGAGCGCCTACGTCCTCGACCTCATCCAAGGGATGCGGGATGCCGGCCGCACCGTCATCTTCAGCGCCCACAACCTGTACCACGTGGAACGCATCTGCGACCGCGTCCTCATCCTCGCGAAAGGAAGGCAAGCGGTCTTCGGGTCGATCGAGGACCTCCGGGAAGCAAGCGGCGGCACCCGGTACCGCGTGCGCCTGAACGTGAACGTGGACGGCGCCGTGGAAGCCGAGAACGAATCCTTCGAGGTCATCGTCGGCAGCTTCGACGAGGTCGCAGCCCTCGACCGGAAGGCGCAGGCGGAAGGCGGACGCGTCCTTGATGTGCGCACCGTCGAGATTGCCCTTGAGGACGTATTCCTGAAGGCGCAGGCGGAAGCCTGACCGGGAAGCTTGGTGAGGGGAGGTATCACGATGGGCGCACTCGGCCGGATCCTGGGACTCGCAAAGCACGAGGTGTTCCGGGCAACCGGGCACGCGGACCGCAAGAGCGCCATGGTGTTCCTCATCCTCGCCGTCATCGTCGGCGCCCTGACGCCAAGCATCATGAGCCAAGGCGTCGATCTCGAAGCCGGCCTCTACCGCGCAAGCGTCCCCCAGGGGCACTTCCTCGAACCCGTCCTCCGCGGCGATTCGAGCTTCGTCGTCGTCGATGCCGCCAACGGCTTTGCAGCCTTGGAATCGGGGGACGTGGACCTCTTCGTCATCGGCAAGGAGGTCCGCGCCGACGACACCGACAAGGGCTTCGCCGCCCTCGCGCAACTGGAGAAGGCCGCGCGTGCGTACACGATCGCACTCATGGCCCTGGAATCCGATGATGCGGCGGCATTCCCGGTGCGCGTCGCGGTCGCCTACACGGCGCAGGCGGCACCCGAATCCTCGACCCTGGTGCCCGGCGGCGGCGCGCCCACGAATGGGCCGCCACCCCTCGATGACGAGGGCCCGGCCGTCGAGCCGCGATCCGACGTGCAGGGGAATGACGCGCCGGCGGACAATCCCGCACCCGTCGCCCCCACCGGGAATGCGGACAGCAACGGCGGCTTCGATTTCTTCGGCACGGAATCCCGCGTGGACACGCCCGCGGCCCTTTCGCCGCCGTTCCCCTTCAAGAGCCTGCTCCTCGCGTACGTGTTCCTCATCCCCATGAACTTCGTCGTGCAGGTGTACGCTTCGAGCGTGGTGAACGAGCGGCTGAACCGCAAGGGCGAGTCGCTCCTTGCGAGCCCCGCACGGCCCTGGGAAATCGTCCTCGGGAAGACCCTGCCGTACGCGGCCCTCCTCCTTGCCGTCATGATCGGCCTCGCCTGGTTCATCGGCGGCAGTTGGCTGAGCGTGGTCGCCATGCTCCCGGTGGCCCTCGCCTTCCTTGCCCTGGAATTCATGGCCGCGTTGATGTCGAGAAGCTTCCGCGAACTCACCTTCCTCACGGTGTTCGCGAGTGTCTTCCTGACGATCTTCTGCTTCCTTCCCGCGGTCTTCAGCGACGTGCATCCCATCGCGTTCATCAGCCCGATCACCCTCGTCGTGTTCGACCTGAAGAACCAGGCGATCGGCCTTGGGGCCTTCCTTTACGCGACGGTGCCGCTTACTCTTGCGAGCATCACCCTGTTCGTCCTCGGTCTTGCGCTCTTCACGGAGGAAGGCCTCTTCCACCCGAGGAAGCCCTTCGAACGGTTCCTCGAAGCCGTCTCCCGACTCACGCGGCACGTGTGGAGTCCCCTCTGGCTCACAGGAATGCTCGTGCCGTTCGCGTTCCTTGCGGAACTCGTCCTCATCACATTCCTGTTTGCGTGGCCGTTCGGCGCCACCCTCCCGGTCATCCTCCTTTGCGTGGCCATCGTCGAGGAGTCCGTGAAGGCGCTCCCGGCAGCCGCAGCCTTCCGCTTCGGCACCGTGAAGGCCACGGAGCGGAACGGGCTCCTCCTCGGCCTCGCAAGTGGAATCGGATTCTTCCTCATGGAGAAACTCGTCCTCATCGTGAGCCTTGCAGCCCTCCTCGAAGTGGATGCAGGGGCGAGTGTCTTCGGCGCGCCCGCCCTCGACCTCGGCGTCCCGTGGTGGCTCCTCCTGTTCTTCCCGCTTGTCCTCCACATGGTGACCGCCGCCATGTCCAGCGTAGGCGCGGCGAAGGGCAAGCGCTTCTTCCGCCTCGCCTACGTCCTGGCGGTCGTGACGCATCTGTTGTACAATCTTGCGGTCGCCGCAACCATCGGAGGTGTCGGTTGAATGGGTGCACGATGGGTGATCGGAAAGCGCGAGTTCACGGGCATCTTCACCGAGAAGACCATCCTCATCGCGGTCGTGATCCAGATCTTCGTGGCAGGCTTCTCCAGCTTCCTCGTCGTGGGACTCGCGAGCCTCGTGGACCCGGAGAGCCTCCCCGCGGGGGGCGAGGCGAGCCTCGGATACGTGGGGCCCATGCAGGTGGTGCCGTACCTTGAAGCGGAGAACCTCATCGTCACGCGCTACATCAACGAGACGATTGCGCAGGATGCGTTCGCAAGCGGCAAACTGGATGCGGTGCTCGTGGTCACGAATGATCCCTGGGGTGGCAGCCTGCCCCTCCGGAGCGAGATCACCCTGCCTGAAGGGAACATCCGGACGACGTTGACCATCGTGCAGATCAAGAGCGCCCTCGAATCCCTTGAGAGGGACCTGCGGTTCTCACGGAGCGACCGCCTCGTGAACGAACCCGTGTACGTGGAGGCTCCGCAATCCTCCAGCTACGCATTCGTGTACGGCCTCCTCGTGCCGCTACTCGTGCTCCTCCCCATCGTCCTCTCCGGCGCGCTTGCCGCGGACAGCATCACGGAGGAGGTGCAGCGCGGAACCCTCGGCATCCTCCTCACGTCGCCGGCGCCGGCACACGCCATCGTGGACGGGAAACTCTTCGCGAACGTGGCCCTTGCCCCCCTTCTCAGCATTGCGTGGCTCGGGCTCCTCGCAGCCAACGGCATCGTGATCCCGATCATGGGCGTCTTCGCCATCCTGCTCCTTGCAACCGCCGCGGCGCTCCTCTTCGGCGTCCTTGCGTGCGCCGTCGCCATCTTCACGAAGGACCGGAACCGGGCCCACTTGGTGTACGCGCTCCTCATCATGGTCGTCCTCGGGATGAGCGTGCTCCTGCCCACGAGCCCCATGAACGCCATCGCGCGATTCGCCGCGGGGTCGCCTGCGCCGGAGGCGTGGTTCGCCGTGGTCGCAACGACCATCGTCAGCGTCGGCCTCTACCTGCTCCTGAAGCTGTGGCTCATCGCACGGCCCATCCGGGTTGCGTGAGGAACGGTAAGAAGGGGGCCGCTGCGGCATGGCGCAGCGGTGGAATGTTCCTCGGCTCCGCGGACGGCCAGCGGCCACGCACGTGAGGCGCGCATCCGGAGGCGCCGGCAGGCGCCGCGTGCGCGGCGCGTCGCCGGATCAGCCCTTGAAGACTTCGCCGAAGGCCATGGAACCGGAAACCCGGTTGATCTTGACCTTGACGACCTGACCCTTCTGGCCGCCTTCCACGAAAATGGTGTACTTCTCGCGGCGCGCGATCCCGTCGCCGCGCTTCCCGGTGTCCTCGATCATGCACTCGTACACCTTGCCTTCCTCGACGGCATCGGGTTGGCGCTGCTGCGCGGCCTTCTTCGGGCTCTTCACGGGCCGGTGGCCCCCGCATGCATCGCACTTGACGAGGGTCGTCCGCTCCTCCTTGACGAGGTGCGTGTCGGGCCGACCGCATTCGCCGCAGATGACGTACGTCTCGATGTATTTGCTCACGCGCTCGACAAGGGTCCGCTCGGGGACGCGACCCTGGAGCAGGAGGCGACCGGAATCGTAGGACCCGGCAATGCCGATCTCACGCAGGAGGACCGGGACCGCGTGGTCGGACGGCCGGTTCATCTTGTCGAGGAGGACATCGAAGTTCTTGATGATCGTCGTCTTCCCTTCGTAGAGGACGTCCATGTCCGGCATGACGAAGCGCTCGCCGGTGCCCGTGACCTCGGGCATGTTCTTGCGGGCACGCATCAGGAGTTGGGAGTATTCTTTCGCGTCCATGGGGAAATCCTCAGGAGTCCCAGGCACCGCTCGGGCACCAAGGCGATTGGCCGCCTCAGGGCGGCGGATTGTATTTAAAACTCCCGCCATCCGGGCGGCCACCATCGTGGCCACAGGGCCCGCGTTTGGCCGGCGCGGGGGCAGGGACACCGCACTGCCGGAAGCCGCCTATTCCCACACGTACAGGGTGATGCCGAGCTGGAGGGTCCCGACGCCGAGGGATTCCGCATTCAGGAGCACGGTCTTCGTGGCGCTCCCGATGGCGGAGTCGCGGGTGATGGTGGCGCCGAAGTCCACGAAGAGGTCCTCGAACTTGACGTACGTGAGCGTGTTCACGAGGAATCGCTCCCGCTCCGTCTCGGTCATGTTGTACGGCTTCCACGCGGTGAGGACGACCTTCCCGTCGAAGGAGGCGCCACTGTAGGTGAGGATGGGGACATCGGTCGTCTGGTCCTTCTGGTGGACGATGATGTCATGGTAGGTGGGGCCGCCGGAATACGTCTGCAGGCTACCCGTGTAGTACCGGTGGTTGAGGTTGAACGGGGTTGTGAGGATGGGGTGGGTGAGGTCGGACCGGCCGACCACGAGCGCACCGTTGTACGGCGTGGGGCTTCCACTTGTCAGGGCCGGTTCGAGCCACGCCTGGTCCATGTAGGTGGTTCCGAGGGCGACGATGTTGCCGCCGGCAAGGACCCAGTCCTGGATGGCTTCGATGAGGTGGTCATCGTTGTAGTACGGCGGCGTGATGTCCTTGAACATGGTGGCCTGGATCGTGTCGGATCCGATGATCACGGTGTCATACCGCGTGGTCTCGTAGTCCAGGTCGTTGGTGTAATGGGTCGTGGTGGCCCCCGCATCAAGGGTGCTCACGGTGGCTGCGGCGACGAACCACCCGAAGTGTTCGTCGTCGTCCGGCGCCTGATCCGTGACCCACAGGAGGCCCACGGCCATGGTCTTCCCGTTCCACGAGGAGAGGTCGACATCGAGGGACTCGAAAGTGTAACCCCCGGCGCCGGTGGCGTACATCTTGGCCGTCGCATCCTCCCAAACGAGGGAGGGGTCCCCGCAATCGGTGCAGGCGACCTGCACCTGCGCGTAGGATTCGTCGGCCGCGTTCTGGCCACGGAGCCAGTGGCGAAGGGTCAACGTGGTCGCTGCGCTCGTGTCATGGGCGGTGAGGTTCACCTCCGTGAGGTAGAGGCGATCCAGTTCGACATCCTCCGTTGTGAACCAGTTCCCGGGCATGAAGCTCGACGTGAACACGCGTTCCTCTGCGGCGAAGTGCGTGCCCGCGGTTCGCACCGGTCGCCACTGGGCGCGCCCGGTGGGATCGACGTCGGTCGCCCCATATGCACCCGCAAGCCTCGTGGACAACTTGGATGCGCTCAGATCGTACATGTCCTGCCACTTGTCCCCGTAGCCGAGGGGGTCCGTGTGGTCGTGGTACGCATTCGTGAAGTTGATGTCGATGGTGGCGAGTGCGGCGCTTTCGCTTGCGCTTGCGGCACTTTCCGCGCCATCGTAATGGCCCACGTACGCGACCCGGTACGTCTCGAGGCCCGTGATGGTGGTGGGCCCCGTCTTCTCGAAGACCGGGTACGTGCGCAGGTGGAAGTCGTAGTTCGACAGCCCCATCGCGCTTCGGACGTCCTCGTAGGCCGAGGTGTCACCTACCCAGGAATCCAGTGCCTGGATCTTGCTGAAATCCATGGTGCTCGTCTTGCCGGATTCCACGAGGCCGAGCCGCTGGAGAGTGGAACTGTCCGTCGCCGAATTCCATGTAATCGGGCTGCCCGTGGTCGTGAGGGCGCTCCGCAGGGCGTCCTTGGCGACCGTATCCAGGTCGATGCCGGCATCATCCGCCTTCGAACTGATGTTCAGCGAGATGAAGATCGTCGCGCCAGCGAAGATCATGGAGAAGAGGCTCATTGCTACAATGAATGAAACCAATGATCCACTGGCATCGTCGCTGGGGCCAACCGGCACGGGCACACGCTCAGCCCTGTCTCTCCGGCTCCTCATATATATGGCAGCGGCTTGAGGGGGCCCAGGGTTGAGGGTTGGCAACGAAGGTGTCAGTCCCCCTGAGGGTAACATGTCAGCGGGTCACCGCCCGTGCGGATACGGCCGGGGAACGCGGGACAATGGGACGGTCCGGCGCGTTCATACGGGTCCGATGGGCCGGTGAACGGGTCCTCCGTGCGATCGCCCCTTGGCGCGCCGGGACCGGCCGATCGACCGCGCACCGGCATCCCCTGCGCTGCCGTGATGATCCGGCCACCGGTCCGTTCCCGCGCTCGCGTTCCCGTGCCGGTTGCCCCATGGGGATGCGTGAAACCCTGCACGCGGATGCGTGAACCTTGCACGCGGATGCGTGAACCTTGCACGCGGATGCGTGAACCTTGCACGCGGATGCGTGAACCTTGCACGCGGATGCGTGAACCTTGCACGCGGATGCGTGAACCTTTTTCAAGGGATGCTTCGTCCCCCCTGCATCCGGAGGCCATCCATGCGGTCCATTTTCCTCCCACTCCATCAGCCATCCATCCGCGACATCCCGTTTCGGGGCGCTCTCGTCGCCCTCCTCGTCATGCTGCCGGCATTCGCAGGGTGCGTGACCAGTCCCCTCGATGACGCCCTCGGAACGGCTGCCGATCCCAAGAACGGCGCCGCGTTCGACACGTCCCGCGGCTGGAGCATGCCGCTCACCCCGCCGATCCACGCCATTCTGGACGGGGTGAAGACCTTCGTGACAAGCTTCGATGGCACCGCCATCTCCGTGGGCATGTTCCTCCCTGCGATCGACGGGTGTGATTGGGACGCCGCCGACCTCCCGGAATCGTGCCGCCTCCCGGTCGTGATGGATGCAGGCCCGTACTATGCTGACCACGTGGAGAAGGACAAGTTCCGCCCGCCCATCATCGAGTGGCTCGTGCCCCGCGGCTACGCGGTTGTGCAGATGAGTGTCCGCGGCACGGGCGAGAGCGGCGGCTGCATGGAACTCATGAGCGAAGCGGCGCAGCG
Source organism: Thermoplasmatota archaeon (assembly GCA_041599855.1). Classification (GTDB taxonomy): domain Archaea; phylum Thermoplasmatota; class SW-10-69-26; order JACQPN01; family JAJPHT01; genus JBFILE01. Next base: position 1,195 of record JBFILE010000154.1, on the reverse strand, counting down.
CGACGTGGACGAGGTCATCACGTGGCTTGCCGAACAACCCTGGTCCACGGGCAACGTGGGCATGATGGGCCGCAGCTACGACGGCACCACGCCCCTCATGGGGGCTGCGCTCGGGAATCCCGCGTTGAAGACCATCGTCCCCATCTCCGGTGTGGCAAGTCTTCGGGACCTCATGTTCAGGAACGGAACGAGCGAAACCCGAGGCCCCATCTTCCACAGCGTCGTCTACTGGGGCCTCTACGGCATCGGTGCCGGTGACGGCGGGTCCTTCGCCCACCGGATGGACAAGTGGCAGGAGCAGGCCTGCGACGAATTCGTCGTCGGGTCCGTGGAGGGGCCGCGCGCCGCGGTCACCGGGGATGCCTCCGGCGACTACTGGGAGGTGCGCGACTTCCGCACCCGCATCACCGAGAACTTCAACGGCAGCGTGTGGGTCGTCCACGGCCTCGAGGACTGGAACGTGAATCCCAGCCAGGTCGTCCCGTGGATCAACCAACTTCAGGATGCCGGCATCGAGACCCGCGCGTGGCTCGGTGTCTGGGCCCATGCGTACCCGGACCGGGTGGACGAGCACCGGAATGTCCGTTGGGATTGGGCGCAGGAGACCCTGGAATGGTTTGACTTCTACCTGAAGGGGGTCGGCCCGAAACCGTCCCTCGACGTGGAGGTCGAGGACAACCTGTTCGTGTGGCGGAGCGAGGCATCCTACCCGCCGCGCGACGCCACCTTCAAGGTGTTCGATGTGGCGCTCACGGCCCTTGAGCCGGCGGGCGAAGGGTCCGGCGGACGGGGAACCATCACGGGCGGAATCTCCCGCTTCTCCGTGGCCACGGACGTGCTTGCGGAGCCCCTGCGGGTGGCCGGGCTTCCCCAACTCCACGTGGCGGTCACTCCGTTTACGCCGACCGGTGGGTACCTGTTTGCGGAACTCCACGACGTGTTCCCGGACGGGCGCTCGGTGCGGGTCGGATGGGCGGCGATGAACCTCCGCTACCACGAGGGCGGGAACACGAATCCGGTGGGGCTCGTGCCTGGTGCGACCGTGACGGCCAACATGGAATTCGAGCCCATGGATGCCCTCATCGCCAAGGGTCATCGGCTCCGGCTCGTCGTCCACCGGGACGGTATCGAGGACATCCTCCCGAGTCCGGACCCGGGCCCCGTCACCCTTGAGTTCGGGAACGGCGCGAGCACG
>JBFILE010000153.1:0-8942 GCA_041599855.1 Thermoplasmatota archaeon | reverse complement strand
CGGTCGGAGGCGCGGAAACGCCTCCGGCCCCGGCGGCCCAGCGCCCACGGGAACTGCACCGGCCCCGTAACCTCCGATGGCCCCGTTGGCCCCAAGGGCCCGGCGGGAGTCTCCCGGCCGAGGGGGCCATCTGATTCCTTCCCGTCCCTTGGGCTGTTGCGCTCGGTCCCGTTCCCGCACCTTGCCGTCCTGTACGCATGCACGCCTACAGATGTACAATCGTACAGTCATACACTCATACAGTTGTACAGTTGTACAGTTGTACAGGTGTACGCGAAACCCATCGGTGCCCGCCGTATGGCCCGGCTAACGCCACCGGTCGCAACGGCCCACTGACCCAACGGCCCCTTGCGCCATGCTCCTCAAGGCGGGGACCGGTGCGCCACGCAGGCCTCTCCGATCGGCAAGGCGAGTCGCACGTCGCAGCGCGGTGACGGAGCCCACTGCAACGCGCCGGACCGCGGCAAGGTGCCGCCGGGCCATGGACATCGGGCCCAAACCCCGGCGCCAACGCTGGGCGGTCCTGCCATCGATTCGCCCGCAGAAAATACGGACTGGGGGACGCGGCGGGCTGCTGCCCGGCGTCGTCCGTCCGTGGCGGGTCAGGGCCCGCCACGTAGCTCAGAACTGGGTCGGGTCCCGGAGGTATTCCAGGTTGTCGAGAGCCACTTCGCAGCTCTGGCGCACTTCGAGGCTCTCGTCCTCGACGAGGATCTTCTTGAGGACGGGCACGATGTCGCCCATGGCTTCCTCCGGCATGTTGCCGAGGCTCTCGCAGGCTTCGTGGCGGACCATGGCGCTCTCGTCCTCGAGGGCGGCCTTGGTCAGGAACGGGATGGACCGCACGTCCGTCATCTGGCCGAAGATGTAGGCGGCCTCGTGGCGCAGGAGCGCGCTCTCCGGCACTTCGCTCAGGGATCGGCCGATGGCGTCCACCGCTTCCGGGGAGCCGATGGCGCGGAGGCTGAACAGGGCGCGCATGCGCTGGAACATGCGCATGTCCTTGTCGAGGAGCCGGACGGTCAGGGTTTCGACATCCTCTTCAGGGGCGGCGGGCGCAGGGTCCACGGACGTGTACATCTTCTCGAGGCTACCGGACATGGGCGTCGATTCCGCCCAGTTGCGCGCGCGTATTTATATCCTCATGGCCGGGCGAGTCCGGACCCGCAACGGGCCCCCCCGGTTCCAACGCCGGCAGCGCATGGCGGGCCATGCCATGTCCGCGGCGGGGGCGAAGCCTTGAAAGCCGAAGGCGAAGGTCCAAGGGTATCATGGCGGCGTCATGCGTGAATTGCGGGACCAGCATGGAGGCCGCGTGGAAGTTCTGTGCCTCCTGCGGAACCGAGCGTGAAGGAATGGCTCCGCCCGTCCGCGTACACCTTGAGGATGTCCTCTCGAACTGCAACCAATGCGGCACGGAAGCCGCGTACGGCACCTTGAGCCGATGCACCGTGTGCCACGAGCGCGCATGTGCGACGTGCACGAAGAGCTGCCAGGAATGCAAGGGGACCTTGTGCCTTGCCTGCACCCGCGACTGTTTCGCGTGCTCCTCGGAAGGGTGCGCCATCTGCTATGCGGCGTGCGAATCCTGCGGGACCCGGGCCATGTGCCCGAAGCACGATGTCGGGTGCGAGGAATGTGGCTACCCGACGTGCGAGGAGTGCTTCGAGACGTGCCGGAACTGCGACGTGGACGTGTGCCGCGTCTGCTACGAGGATTATCACGAGAAGCGCGCGCGACGGTCCCGGTCGGGCTGACGCCGGCCCAAGGGGCACCCCCACGATCCCGTTCGCGTACGCAACCGCTCGCGGCTCCGGCGCGCGCACCCGGCAGATGCCCCTTGCACGAACGTACCTGTGGCTCCGTCCCCCCGGGCGCGCCAAAATCCCCGCTCGTCGTCAGGGAGTTCCGCGGCGGGCATCCATCCTGGGCTTGGCGGGCGTCACCGCCTTGGGCGGTCCCTTCGGATCCTTCGCGAGGGAATCGAAGCCCTGCTTCAACGTCCCCACGGCGACCGTGATGAGGGTTGCGAGGATGCCGACAAGGAAGATCCCGTCGAGGATCCCTGCGCCACCGACCACGACGCGATGCGGCGGGCTCGCCGGGTCGAAGAGGGCGTGGATGCGGAAGGCATCGGCGCCGATGATGACGCCCCACGCCCCACCCATGAAGGCGAGTCTCGCCGCTTCCGCGATCCGCCCCCACGACACCACGAGCGCGGCGACGGCGGTGAGGATGGCGGGGACGCGATAGTAAAGCATGACGCCGCGATCGGGCACCGCATACGAGTTCATGTACGCGGCCACGGTGCACACCGCGATGACGAACAGCGTCGCGCCGGGCCGGGCGCGCCCCTCGAACAGGATCTTCGCCGTGATCGCAACCGGGATGAAGAATCCCGCGAAATTGAACGCGAGACTTGTGGGCCCCGCGTCCATGAGGCTCACGTCGGCACGGGTGAACAGGGGCGCCGCCACCACCACGAGCACCACTTCGCTGAGGGTGAATCCGCTTTCCGTGAGGAGCCTCCCTATCGTCAATGTGACAAGCAGGGATACGAGGCCGATGAGGGCGATCTCGTGAGGCGGCACATGCTCCGGTGGAGGAATGCCGATGAGGCGCAGGAACTCGAAGTGCGCCGTGATCACATTCACGAGAGCGTTCGCGCCCTCAGCGTCATTCATGCTCCGCGTTCGGATGCCCGTTCATCCTATGGTTCTGGTACACGGGTCGCGGGGGTCGTGGTACAGGAATCGGCGGGCCGGTGGCGGCGTCCGGGCGCCATGGAATGCGGCGTCAGGGTCATCGGCCGACCCGCGGGAATGGACGAAACATGGCGCAGGATGAGAAGGCGGCGCCCGGTGCCCGAGCAGTATCCGGGAGGGGCACAAAACAAGGCATGGAATGCGCAGGGGACCTCGACTGCCCGGGCAGGATCCGGCGGCGGGCGGGGACGGGGCGACGAGGCCATGTCCAAGGGCCGGGCGAGTCATGACGTGGCGCGTGGCTCCCGGCCGCTCCCCGGGGTGACGCGGACTGCGCGACGGGCGGCGGCGGAGGGGGTGGCATCGGCACCCCCGTGGGCCTTCCGACTACGCGGTTTCCGGGACCGCGAACGACGCGCTCGCCTTCGCCAATCGCTTGAGGAATGCGCGCGTCTGGCCATGGGATCGACCCACGAGGAGGTTCGGCGCCGGCGAAGGATGCGCTGCCTCCAGCACCCGGCTGCCGCGGCCGAGGGCAAGGACGGGTTTGCCGCTCGCAGCGATGACTCGGATGAGGGCCAGCACGGCGGCATCGTGGACCAAGGCATCCGTTCCGGGCGCGCCCATGATGACAAGGCCGGCGTACGAGTGGGGATCGACGTGATCCAGCGGGACGGCCGACCCGGAACCCGCGGGGCCGGTCACATCCACGAGCACGTTGCGGTTTTCCAGGTCCTCCCGGAGCGTCGTCGCCTGGATGGGTTCGGCCGCACTGGGGAGGATGAGGAGCACCCGGGTGGCCGTGGCAGCGTTGGACCCTTCGGCATCGGAATCACGCATCATGCGCGTCGGCGGTCCGTCCCGCCACGTTAGACGTTGTGGACCGGGATTGGAAGAACTCCGCCGGCCAAGGGAACCCGCAAGGCGGCTACCCACCACGGCACGGCGACAATCTCCCCGCGCGGCCCGTCACCGCCCGTGGCGGTCGGGGAACGTTGAAGTCCAAGAAAACGGATCCGGCGGCCATGGCTGCATCGAAGCGGCAGATGTCGTCAGACACCCGGCCCGCGACCAAGGCTCCCGACAACTCGCGCCGGGCCCGCATCTTCGCGTGGATCCTCATCGTGCTCATGCTCGGATCCGTCCTCACGGCGTTCTCGTACGTCCTCGTCGAGTGAGCCGGAGGTTGTCCGCTTGGTCGTCCGCACGTCCCGCGATGCCGAAGGGCGCTTCCAGAACCCTGACCCCGTCCGGGCCGCCGAATCCCCCGCGGACCGGCCCCACGTCGCACGCTGGCTGATCTCCGAGCGTCCCCGCCGCCTCCGGGCCCATCGTCATCGGGGCGAAACCCTCCCGGTGGTCAAGCCGCGGGCGGCCCTCGCCTTCGATCAGGCCACCGAAGGCCTCCACGTGACGTGGATCGGTCACGCGACGACGATCGTGCGGATCAACGGCGCCACCTACCTTCTGGACCCCGTGTGGAGCGAGCGGGCGGGCCCCGGTCGATTCGGGCCGAAGCGGCTCACACCGCCCGGCATCCCGTGGGAACGCCTGCCGCGGATCGACGGCGTCCTCCTCAGCCACAACCACTACGACCACATGGACCTCGCCACCCTGGCCCGCCTCCCCCGGGACACGCCCATCCTGTGCCCCCTCGGAGTCGGTGGAATCCTCGGCAAGCGGGGGTTCACCGCCATCACCGAGCAGGCATGGTGGGAAGCCGCCCGGATCCCGGGCCTCCGCGCCACCCTGGTTCCGGCCCAGCACTTTTCCCGCCGCGGCATCCGCGATGAGAACCGGGCGCTTTGGGGCGGGTGGGTCATGGAGGCGGACGGGTACACGGTCTACTTCGCGGGGGACACGGGCACCATGACGCGGACGTTCCACGACATCGGCGCGCGATTCCCCGGCATCGACCTCGCCATCCTGCCCATCGGTGCGTACGAGCCGCGATGGTTCATGGCGCCCGTCCACATGGACCCCACCGAAGCCGGTGAAGCGTTCCGGGCGACGGGCGCGACCGCCATGCTCCCCGTGCACTGGGGCACGTTCCGGCTCTCCGACGAGGCCATGGATGCCCCGCCCAATGAACTTGAACGATGGCGCGCCCGCGCTGACATCGACCCCAACGCCATCCTGCGACCCGCCCTCGGCGAAACCCTCGACCTCTCGGGGAAGTGACGGTCACCAGCGGGCAAGGGGCGGCATGCTGGCAAGGATGGCTTCCGTGTTCCCCCCGCTCTCGAACCCGAAGCGGGTGCCCCGGTCGTAGGCGAGGTTGAACTCCGCATAATGCCCGCGGCGTTCCAGTTGCATGTCCCGGTCCGCCTCCGTGAACGATTCCCCCACCCTGCGCATGAGGATGGGCAGGTAGGCTTCCAGGAAGCGCGACCCGAGACTCTCGATGAGGTCGAAATCCAGCCCCGCATCCGGCGACTGCACCTGGTCGAAGAAGATTCCTCCGACGCCGCGTTCCCGGTTCCGGTGGGGGATGAAGAAGTATTCGGCCGCGTTCTTCGCATACTGCTCGTACCGGGCCGGATCCACGGCATCCACCGCGCGCCGGCACACGTCATGGAAATGCCGGGTGTCCTCGTCGAAGGGGAACCCCATGGGCGTGAGGTCCATGCCGCCACCGACCCAGCGGTTCACAAGGTCCGGGGCGGATGCCGAATCCCCGACGGGCTCCGACCCCGCGGCGTACTCGACGAAGGCGCGGACGTTCATGTGCACACTCGGCGCCTTCGGGTTCGCCGGGTGCGCGATCACGCTGATCCCGGTTGCGTCGAACGGGTTCCCGGTGAGCGGGTTCGACGGCCCCCACACGTGGCTCACGTTCACCGCGGCCTTCTCAAGGACCCGGCTGCGGAGGATGCGCATCTCGCCGCCACCGCCTCCCGGCCGTGTCCACGTCTTCCGTTCGAACAACCCACCGTCCGCTTCCTCGAATGCCGTCGTGATCCGGTCCTGCAATCGGCGAACGAGGGACACGGTATGGGGCAGGAGGGTCTGGGGGGACGTTGCCGGGGTCACGGACGCGCACTTCGCTTCCGACCCATAAAGCGTTCCGCAACAAGGGGGCTCCGGAACGTGGAAAAAAGAGGGGGGGCCGGCGCACCGGCCCCCGGCCGCTTCCGCGACCCACCCGAAACGGATCGGACCTCAGGTCTTCTTCAGCTTGCCGAGGACCGGCTCGAAGATGAGGCCCTTGTCCATCAGGTTGTTGAGGGACTCCTCGACCTCCTCCTCGGTGACACCCTTGGCGCCTGCATCGGAGACGATGTCCTCCCACGGGGCACCCTTGCCGTCATCGAGGCGCTCCACGAATCCGAGGACCATGTCCTCGATCTCGTCCTGGCGCGCGGTGGTCGTGGCCGCCGCGGGGGCGGCGGGCGATGCGGGCGGAGCCATCGGCGAAGCGTTCCCGGCTCCGGCAGGCGCGCTGCCGGTGGCCGGAGCGGCCGGGGCCGGCTCGCGCGGTGCCGGCAGGTTCACCCGTCCCGCCGCGTCCGGCAGGATCATCTCGAGGCCGTCGCGAACGAGGGCTGCGAAGCGGGCCACGTCCGGCGGGCCGTAGTGGGCAAGGGCGCGTACGACGCCCTCGGCGAGGTCCACGTCGTATCCCATGTTCACGAGGGCTTCCGTCGTGGGCAACTCGAGTTTCAGGGCCTCCTGGACGCACTCGATGCGGTCCATGGTCGCAGCCGCGGTTTCAAGGAGCCACCGGTCGCGGTCCGCAACCTCGACGACCTTGATCGTCTCGGGGCGGATGCTCGTGTAGGTGACGCCATCCTCCGGCTGGTACGTGCGGCTTTTGCCGACGGCCGCCACGATGGTGGGGGGCTTCAGCTCGGAGATGGCACTTGCCGCATCCGGCTGGAACTGGCCGGCATAGATGTTGAAGACCCCCGTGGGATCCGTCACCTGGGCGCGCCACATGTCACCCGCCGCACCGATGGTCTCCGTGGACGTGAGGACACCCACCACGAGAAGGCGGTTCACCTTCGCGCCGAGGGGCGTGATCACGTACGTGGGGCTGCGTTCGCCGCCATCCTTGTATTCGAGGGTCGCCGCGTTGAATTCGCCGGCGAAGACCCGCCGGGCGACTTCGCGACCGCCGCGTCCGCCATCCTTCGGCGCAGCCATGTCCGTCACGGGCGTGGCCATTCAGGACACCTCCATGAGGGATTCGAGGCGACCGAGAAGCTTCTCGGCGCGTGCCTTCGTGTCCACCGGCTGGGAGAACGCGCCGTCCTGTGCGATGATCTGGAGACCGAACTCGTCCGAGAGGGCGTTCCCGTGGATCTCGAGGCGACGGGCCGTGAGGAGGTCCACGATGTCGTCCATGATGACCTCCGCCGTCATGGCTTCCTTCGCCACGTTCTGGCACTCCTCCAGCGTCTTGCCGTACAGGCGTTCGGTCGCCTCGCGTCCGAGGAAGAAGGTGGCGGCCCCCGTCCCGTCGTCCACAACGGCCTTGATGCGGAGGTCCGCGACCCCCTCGATCTTGCCGTGGACGCGGCATTCGCGCTTTTCGAGGACGCGGTTGCATTCCTTGCACCGGAAGATCAGTCCGCTTCCCGGTTTGACTTCGAGGATGACACCGTCCACCACGATGCCTTGGCCGCCGCCCACCTCAAGGAGTTTCCCGAGGGTGAAGAGGCGTTCGCCTTCGAGGTCCGTGCGCGGGGGCGCGGCGCCGGCGTCGAGGGCCTCGATCTCGCTGCTTTCGCCGAAGTTGAGGTTCGGGACGCCGCGGAAGGCCTTCACGTACGCGTTGGCGATGCGGACCACGCCGTCGGCATGGATCGCGGGATTCGCTTCCCATCCCGTGAACGGGATCTGGCCGGTTGCGTCGGCGATGGACCCTTCGAGGATCGTGCGCTTCTGGCCCTGGACCTCGATGACCTTCTCGTGGACATCGAGGATGCGGCCTGTGACGATCACGGACGAGTTTCCGTCCCGGAGGTCGCCGATCTGGCGCTCGACGCTCTTGCGTCCCGTGGTCTTCACATCGAGTTCCACGTCGGAGCGCTTGATGTCCACACGGTCGCCGAGGTTGATCTCGGTCTCGCCGCGGAATTCCTTCACGTACGCATTGGCGAAGGCGTAGGTCTTCCCGCGTTCGATGCCGAGGTCCTTCCAGGCGGTGAAGGACAGGGTCTTGGTGTCGTCGCCGAGGAATCCGTAGTAGATCTGGCGTTCCTCACCCTGGACGTTGATGTCCTTCGCGTTCAACGTGACGACCTTCGCGATGAAGGACACGTTCGGGTCGCCGGGTTGCACCTCGGCAAGCTTCTTCGTGACGCTGGTGCCGCTCGACAGGCCGCCGTGGTTGCGGATGATGTCGCGTTTGGCCTGGGGCAGGGGTACCCCGTACTCCAGGTATTTGCGGAGTTCGTCCTCCAGCGCTTCCATTTCGACTCGGTTTCCAAGCGCCCGGGCGATTTCCTGGATATGGGGCGCGATGTCTTCGTTGGTCATGAGGCGTACCTCGATTCGAACGATGCCTGATCCGGTTTAAGATGATTCTCCGGATGTAACAGAAAGTCCGCCTGCAGGGGTTGGAACCCCTCCAGACGATGCATCTGCAACAAGGGTCGTCGTCGGATCCGCGGGGGCGGATCGCGTACCGGATCGTGGCATCACGTGAGCGTGGGCGCGGGCGCGACTAAAACCCCAAAGCAGGGTGATCGAAAGTATACGACCAGAACCGCGGCCGCCGTCAGGAATCAGCACGGTGCACCCTTGGGGCGGAGACGCCGCGTGCGTCCCCGGGTTCGGGCCGAGGACGGGTACGCTCGCCAAAGGGCGCGGAGCGGCGGCGGACGGTTCGATCCGCCCCGCATCACGCCCGGTTCGCCGAAGCTGAACCTCGCCGCGGGGCGGGCGGGGCCCGTTGCGCACGTCGGATGGTGCCACCGGGGCCCGTGGGCAGCCCGAGACCCCGTTCCCCGTTGATTCTTCGCGGGTGTCTGCGCGCGCCCCGCGCGTCGTAGTGTCGGGATACTCGGCGAGCCGCCTGCGGAGCCTTGCCGACGCGCCATCCGTCACCCCTGCGACGGTTCCTCGTTGTCATCCGGCATGCGCTGCCGGCGACGCCCGATCGCCTTCGGCAACATGACGAACAACACCCAGAGCATGCCGGCGCCGCCGGTCGCCATGAGCAGGAATGCCCAATCGATGCTCGCGTCGCCGACATCGACGGCCTTCACCGCCGCGTAGGCGTTGACGGAT
>JBFILE010000152.1:0-8955 GCA_041599855.1 Thermoplasmatota archaeon | reverse complement strand
TTCAGCCTTCCACGGTGCCGATTCCGGAACCGGCATCCGGGTCCAGTACGGGACCACGCTGGGCGTCACGAACGCGACGGTGACGGGCCTGTCCCGGGGGATCGACGCCTTTGAAGCCGACACGGCCGTGGATGGATTGGACGCGACCTTCAACGCAGACCACCCGCGGATTCCGGTGTACGCCCGCCGCGGAACTCTCCATGTCGCCAACCTGACGGCAGACCATGCAAGCCGCGCCATCTACACGCACGATGTCACCGACCTTCGCGTCACGGATTCATCCGCGACATCCACGGACCGATTCCTCGACATCCGGGAAGCACGCCCGTGGATGAGCCTGGATGATGCGCGCCACCTGCCGGCGGCCTTGACGCACGTGACCTTGGACGGCCGCGAGGTCATTGCGGTATCCGCAAACGATACGACCTGGGACAATGTCGGGGAAGCCTACGTATCGGGCGCCGCGCGCGTCGCCATCACGGGCCGGATTCCCGGAGCATTGGTCGCTCTTGATGCCGATGACCTGACCATCGCGGATGCGGACATGGACGGCGCGGACGTCATCATCATCGCCTCGCGGAACGTTACCGTGCATGGCGGATCGGCCGCGTCCGCAACCCTTGACGTGGCCCGATCGGAGAACGTCGCCCTCGGTGCCATCGTGGTGAACGATACGTACCTTGGAATCGCGGACGTGGAAGGCCTCACGATCCACAACATGACGGGACGACTCCAATGGACCCTGGAACGCATAACCGGCCTCGACATGCGCCACCTCGATGTGTCGGTCGATGGCCATGGCCTGTCCCTCGAGGACGTAGCGGATTGCGAGGTCTCGGATTCCACATTCCGGAGTGCCTATCCCGGAACCCACGCGTTCAACCTGGACCGCGTGTCAAGGTGTACGTTCCGGGACCTCGACGCGGCATTCACCCGTGGCATCACCATGGCGGCCACCGCCCACACGACGTGGGAACGCATCGAACTGGGCCCAACAACCGGCATTGCCCTTCAAGTGGATGACGCGAAGAACCCGACGGCGGATCCGGCCACGGGAATCTTCACCCACACGTTCGACGGCGTCCGTGCGAACGGAACACCCGTGATGTACCACCACGGCCCGGACCTTCCCGGCATTCCTCTCGTTGACGGGGCGTACCTCCTCGACCTGAGGGATGTCGACCTTGCGGTTCCGTCCGGCGTCACCAACCTGTTCATCATTGGAGGATCCGGGGTCACGGTCACGGACTACGCGGGGTCCGGATCCTCGGACGATGGCCTCGTCCTCAGCCACCATGAAGGGGGCAGCGTGGTCGGGGCGGATACCCGGGCACCCATGACGCTGGTGGCGGCGCCGAACGGGACCATCCGGGATTCGACCATCATCCGGGATGAGGGCACCGCGCTCACCGTGGACACCAGCCCCGGCGCACAGATCCTGGGAACCGTCGTCCACACGCCGCACACGGGCATCGTCCTTCGAGCCAGTCCGCGATCCACCGTGGCATCCACCCACGTGGAGGCCGAGGCCGCCATCGACGTCATCGGATCTGCGGACAGCCGCATCATCGACAATGTGCTGCACGCCGCGCCGGCCGGGCAGGATACGCAAGGCATCACGCTCACGGATTCGCCGCGACCGACGGTGCACGGCACCCATGCCGAGGGGTTCGGGGAAGGCATCCGCTTCCGGAACGCCAACCATGGATCCATCGTGGCAAACTTCTTGGTCAACGTGACCCGCGGCATGATCTTCGAGCCCGTTGCGGACGCGGTTTCCGCCGCCACGCACGCCGCATTCCATGACAACCTTGTCAACGATGGCCCGGTTCGTCTCGCGGTCGGCGAAGTTGACACGCTGATCACGGGGAACTGGGGTGAAATCCTCGTCCTCGGCGGACAGGGTGTGACCGTCCTCGACGCAACCTCCGCCGCAAGCATCAGCGTCATCGGCACCGGACGCGTGGACGTGTTGAACGCCACCGCCGCCACCGCCATCATCCTTGACGGCACCGCAGATGCGTCGGTGTCCGGCGCAACGAGCCACGGTTCGATGTCCATCACGGCGCCCCGTGGCATCCTCGACGACCTGCGGGTGGGACGGGACCTTGCGGTCACGGATTCCCCCGGAATCGCCGTCACTCAGTTCGACGTCGGCGGAACCCTCACCTTCGATGACACGCCCGACGCGGTCGTGGATCAAGGGACCGTGGCCGGCGAAACCGAAATCCGCGACTCGGACCGGACGCGGGTTTCGAATGTCACGGGAAGCCTGGGCCTGACACTCGCATGGACCGAGCGGAACATCCTGACCGACGTGGATCTCGGCGGCCAAGGCCTTCGCATCACGCCGGAATACGTGTCATCCAACTACCGGCGGTACTACGTGCACACGATCCACGACGTCACCACCCATGACCGACCCGTGATCGTTGCCCTCGATGAGGCGGACGTGGACGCAACCGGCTATTCCCAGGCCATCCTCGCGGGCGTCGGGCGGGCCAACCTTGTCAACGGGGGCGGCGAAGCCGGAACCATTCGCGCCTACCACGTGGATGCGTTGACGGTGGACGGATTCCGCAGCAACGGGACCCACGTCACCGCCATCGCCATGCGATACACGGACGCCAACCTTCAGAACGTCCACATCACCAACACGACAACGGGAGTGTACGCCTTCCGTGCTGGCACCCTCACGCTCGACGACTTCGAGGTCGGGGGCGCTTCGTCCGACGGCATATCCGTGAACGGCAACGACGGCCGGCTTTCCAACGGCACCGTCACGGCAGCCGGAGGAACCGGCCTCTCTGTTTCAAGCACGGGGCCGGGTTTCCGTGTGGACCACGTGCGGGTGGACGACCCCGGCGAACACGGGTTGGCGATATTCGGCGGAAGCGAAACCGTGCACCACGTGAATGTCACGCGGGCCGGCGGGAATGCGCTGTATGCGTCAAACTTCAAGGGAGTCACCCACAATTCGTCCCTCCACGCGAAGCCTGTCGCAGGTTCCGGCTACCATGATGCGGCGGTGCTGCTCCTCGGGACCGGTCCGGCCACGCTCGCGAACAACCGCATCACGGTGGAAGGCGCCACGGTGGCCGCGAGCGGAATCCACGTGGGCGGGAACTTGGACGTCACGATTGAAGGAAATGCCATCATCGGGTCCACGATTTCCGGCATCCACATCCCCCATGCTGAAACGGTTCGCATCGTCGGGAACGACGTGACCCCCGCCTCCGGCGACGGGTGGAATATTTCGACCCTCGTGGACGGCGTCGTTGCCCGGAACAACTTCCGCGGAACCCATTGGGATGAAGCCGTGGACGGAACCGGAATCGCCGCCGCAAGCGGTGCAACCTACACAATGGACGGGGTCGGGAACCACTGGGACGGTCACGGTTCGACCGACCCGTACACCATTCGCCCGGGCCACACATCCGACCCCAACCCGGCATCGGAGCCGTATCCGCTTGAAACCTACACGGTCCAATCGCGCAACGTGCGCGAGGTTCCGGTGGATGGCCTCCTCACCACGGTCATCGGAACCATGGCTGAATGGGCGCGCGCGGCGCTCTTCGCCCTCTTCGACTTCGTGGCGCCCTCGGCTTCGGCGGGCTCCGCCACGGACGGCGTCCTCTGGACCAACACGACCCTTGCGCTGGACGTCGGCGCCGGATTCGTCTCCAGCGACCTGGGAGCATGGGCGGCCCGCGCCGCCGGAGACCCGGACGACGGGACAGGGCCCACGGCCGCATTTGTCGGCGTGGGTGGAGCGGAATCCCTGTGGCATGCTTCACGCACCAATCTTTCCCCGACCGCGGCAAGCGCCCGTGATGTCCACCTCAACGCCCTTGCCGAGGTTCCCTCGACCCTCGCAACGTCGGACCTTGCCTTCGCCATCCTCGCACTGACGGCGCGGGACGGTGCCGTCTCCGACTCCTTGGTGGCGGAACTGATCTCGCGGGCCCGCCCGGACGGCGGCTTCGGAGGCGGCGGTCCCGACACCCGCGCCCACAGAGTGCCCACGTCCACCGCCCTCATGGCACTTCGCGACCATGCGCCCCATGTGGCTGCCGCCGCGGCCAAATGGCTCGACGCGCACACGACGGACCCCGCATCGAAAGGGTCCGGCTCCCCCCGCGGAACGCTGTTCACGTACCTTGCACTCGACGATCCGCAACGGGCGTCCGCCGCGCTCGCCGCGTACCTGCCCGGCGGGGCCCACGAAACCGCCCTCACGGTCCTGGCAACCGGCGGCATCCACGCCATGGCATCCCGGGCGCTGGATGACATGCTGGCGGCAGGCCGATTTGGCCACTTCAACGCGCGTCCCGCGTACGCGTCATGGATGGCGGCGCGCCATCTGGATGCGGCGGGGCTCACGGGTTCCGGGAACGCGACGCGCGCCCTCGCCGCCTCCCTTCCGGACCGACTTCTCGTGAGCGAGCAGTTGGCTCGCGCAGGCGCTGACAGTGGCTGCGGAGGAGACCACGTGGTGAACTGCCTCGGGCCCCTCGACCTGTCCTTGGCGGCCGTATTCCCCGGCATGGCCGAAACAGCCCCGGACGCCGCATTGGTGCACCTTTGGATGGTGGCCACGACCCCGCCGCCGTCCGAGGTCGAAACCGCCCTCTCACGGTTGACCGAGGCGCAGCAACCCACCGGCAGCGTCGGCGCATTCGCCGCAACCGCCCGGGCGGCCCTTGCCTGGGAAGCGCACGGTGGCTACCGGTCAGCGGCGGACAATGCCACGGCATTCCTCCTTGCGGCAGCTGCCGCGAATGGCGGCCTTGGCGATACGCGTGCGACCGCGGCCTTCGTCGAACTCCTCGCGATGCGGGGCCGCGTGGACGAAGCGGACGCCCGCGACCGCGCAGCAGCGCTCCTCGTGGATTCGGGCACGAGCGACGGGGCATGGCTGGATCGCCACGGCCGGGTCGACGGTGTGCTGACGCAGGATGTGCTCCGGGCCCTGTTCACCGTCGAAGTTCCCGTTGTCGCGGGGCCGGACCTGGCGGCCGTTGACCTCGTGGTGGAAGGCATTCCCTTCGCATCCCGCGAAATATCGGTCGCTGTCACGGTGCGGAACCGGGGCACGGCGACGGTCGAATCCGCGAACCTCACCCTCGAAGACAACGATGGGTTCGTGGCCGCGCGCGAACTCGGATCCCTCGACCCCGACGGGGCCGTGACGCTCAGCGTCCCGTGGACGCCGAAGCGAGGAACCCACACCCTTGTGGCGACCGTGCGGGACGCCACGGGCGCGGACGTCAATCCCGCGAACGACCGCATCGTGCTGATCGTGCCCGTGCCCGGGCATGGCGTGGAGGCAACGGTGGCTTGGCCCGCAGCGGGCGTCGCGGACGACGGGAATGCGACCGTGGCCGTGACGATCACGAACACGGGCGACGTGGACGACGGGTACGAGCTCGACGCAGCCTTTGACGGCACTGCCGGTTTCACCACACGGGCCGCTCCGTCATCCCTCGACCTTGCCGCCGGCGCCACCGCCCAGGTATCGGTATCCGTCACCCGTGCCGCCACGGTGCCTAACGGGACCGAGGCCGTGCTCACGGTCACCGCCCGAAGTACGAGCACCGAAACCGCAACCGCCACGGTGACCGTGGTCGTTCGCACCCACGACGAGGTCGCACCGAAGCTTGTTGCCGCGACCTTCGATCCGGCCGGGCCCGCGAGGAACCGTTCGATTGCGGCAGTCGTCCGGTTCGACGAGCCGATCGGCGCGGACACGACCGCCGTGTTCACAGGCCCGGACGGAACATCCCTCCAAACCGGGTTCATCCGCACCGCCGATGACGCACGCGCACTCGTGGGCACATTCACCCTGCCGGCGGACGCCGCCAACGGGGAATGGAACCTCGTTGTTGCGAATGCCACCGACCTCTTCGGGAATCGGCAGGTCGCAACGACGCCCGCCATCCATGTGGTGGACACGACCCCGCCCGTCACGACCCTGCTGTTCAGCCCGCCCGGGCCCTGGACGAACCGCACCGTCCAGGGAAGCCTGGAAGCCATGGATGCGTGGGCCACGACCACTTCGGAAGTGAAGCTGGACGACGGGGCATGGTTCGCCTACACGGGCCCGTTCACCCTCGGCGGCGAAGGCGAGCATGTTGTGCGGTTCCGGAGCACCGATTCCGCGGGGAACGCGGAAGCGGAACGCGAAGCACACATCGGAATCGACACCGTGCCGCCCACGGCGTTCCTGACATGGCCCCGGAACCAGATGGCGGTCTCCCATGTTCTCCGCATCCAGGGAACGGCGAACGACAACGCATCGCGACCGGCCTCCGTCCAAGTCCTCGTCTTCAACGCCACGGGGCATACGGTCCTTGAAGAACAGCATGCGCTCCCGCCGGTTTCCCCGGCCGATGCCACGAGCGCCGCAATCGATTTGTCCCTCGACCTTGCGGGTCACCCGGACGGCGCCCATGCCGTGCGCGTCAGTATCCTCGACCACGCAGGGAACGCGGTCACGCTGCCCGATGTGGCCGTGCGCGTGGAAACCGCTCCGCCCCGGCTCACGGTATCGGCGACGCCGGATCCGTCGAGGGGCGTCACCCGCATCCAAGTCGACTCCGATGAAGCACTCGATGCGGTGCCGGTGGTCCACGCCGGTCCCGAGGACGCCTTGCCCGGCACCGTGCCCATGCATCGCGACGGTGCCCGGTCGTGGAGTGGCACCTACACGGTCACGATGACCGGAACCCATCGCGTCACCGCGACGGCAAGGGACGCCGCTGGGAACCCGGCCAGCGCAAACGCCACGTTCGCGGGGGACGTGACGCCGCCTGCAGCACCCGTCATCCACCCGGTGCCCGGTCACGTGTTCAACACCACGCACCTGCGCGTGACGTTCACGTACCCGGAACCGGCCAACGTAACGTTCCGCGTGGACGGGAATCCCACGACGTTCACACCCGACGCCGCGGCCACGGGCGTCTGGGCCCGGGATTTGACGGACCTCGCGCCAGGCGTCCATGTCGTCCGCGCCATGGCACGCGACACACTCGGCAACACCCGGATCGATACCGCGTACTACACGGTGGACGTGGACCCCCCGGCCATCACCGGCGTTTCGGCATTGGCGACGGCGCCCGCGGATCGGCGGGTCGGCCTGTTCGCAACCGTCCGGGACGACACCATGGTAAAGGAAGCCGGCATCCTCGTCCGCGAAGCCGACGGGAACGTGACACTCCAATCCCTCGGCGCCCGGAGCGGCGGCTTGTACACCGGTGCCGTCGGACCCTTCGATGCAGGTGCCGTCGAGTGGGCGATTCGCGCCACCGACATCGCCGGAAATACCGAAACGAGCCCGTGGCAGGTTCTCACGCTGGAGGATCGGGATGCTCCGACCGTCACCTTGACGACGCCCACAACGCACCAGGTGGCGGGCACCGTACCCATCCGCGCATCCGTTGCAGACAACGAGGTCGTGGACCGGATCCGGTTCCTCGTGGACGACGTTCCCATCGGCACCCTCGACAACGTGGCCGCCGCAACCATCGATGCGGCCTGGGATTGGGACACCACCTCCGTCACCCCCGGATGGCACGTCGTCCGCATCGTGGCGACCGATGCTGCCGGGAACGCGCGGGAGGCCCGCCACGATGTGCAGGTCGGCAACCCGCCGCGCGTGACCGTCACGACCACGCCCGAGTCGCCGCAGAAGGACCTGACTCTTGTGATGCAGGTGAGCGGCGGCCGACCGGTGGATGGCGTCTACGTGGGCCTTGAAATCGACTACCGGGTACAGGGCGCCAACGGGAAGGACGTACGCGGGAACGGATCGATACCCGATCCCGCCCCCGGCCAACAGACCTTCCAGATCGACGGCCTCGCTCCGAGGGATACGGTCACATGGGTCGTCCGCGTCACCGACTCCGTGGGCGCCGTGGGCAGCGCAACCGGCAGCCGGGACATCCGGCCGGATGCATCGTCCGGGGACGCCACGCAGCTTGCGAACCTGTCCAACCAGCACTTCCGGCGTTCCGATTCGCAAACCCTCCCACCGCACGAAGGGTACGCGGACATCACGGAAGCCACAGTGACCCTCACCACAGGACGCATCTACCTGGGTCTCTCGACTGCGGGCGAGATGAACCAGACCCACGCCCAGTACATCGTGGACTTCGACACCGGGAATGCCAGCTCACCCCGCGACGGCACCCCGGATCGGAGCATCATCCTCCAACGCGCAGACCTCGATGCCGGCACCGCAGGGTGGACCCGCCGCATGATCGTGGACGGCACGCAAGTCCCGATGCCCGACCACGTCCTCCACGTGGCCGGGACGTTCGATTCGTTCATCCTCGACGTGGACCGCGACGGCCTCCTGGATGCACTCGGGCGACCCGACGGAATCAGCCTCGCATTCCGGACCGTCGGAAGCGGCGACAACACCACGATTGCTGCGATGGACCTGGATGCACCGCTGATCACGTTCACGCCTCCCGCAACCGCCCCGGCGGGGACTCCGCTTGCCGTGGTTGCGACGATCAGCGACGAAAGCGGCATCGGCACGCCGACCCTGAGGGTGGCACGGGCGGACGGCGGCGCTGTCGAACACTTGATGACGGCGGCCGGAAACGGAACCTGGTCCGCGACCGTCCCGCCCGAGGAGCCAGGCAACGCCACCCTGACCGTGAGCGCCGCGGACGTCAACGGGCTGGTCGCGTCCGTCGCGACGGCCATCGTCTACGTCGATACGGTTCCGCCTGTGCTATCCGCACTCCTGGTGCCGACGGCACCGATCGAGGTTGGGGTCGAGACCATGATGATCGAGGTGGATGCCACGGACGCGCGCGGCATCAGGCAAGTGACCGTGACGGGCGCATCCCTCACCCCGGTCATCCTCACATCCACCGGCGGGAACCGGTTCGCAGGAACCTTCGGACCCATGCCTTCGATCGGGACGGTGCCGATTCGCATTGC
>JBFILE010000151.1:0-8987 GCA_041599855.1 Thermoplasmatota archaeon | reverse complement strand
GGCCGTCCTCCGCCATGGGGCGGTCGAGCAGGCAGCGTCCGCCTTCCGCCGTTGTCGCGCCGAAGAGCGGGCAACCTCGACAATCCGGCGACACGGTGCGCGGGCACGGGCGATGTCAGTCGTTGCGGCACGCGAGGGGTGGCCCACGGGCAACTGCCATTCCCGATGCCCGGTCGATTCGTCCGGACCTTCGTTCAGGACCGGCCCAGCTTCTGCCGGAGCTTCTGCTCTTCCCGGCGAACCATGTCCGTGCCGCTGCCGTACACATTGTACCCGTGGAAGGCGAGGCCGATGCCCCACCCGAAGTGGGCCCAGAACGGCCAGTACGTGCCACGGCCGAGGAACCCTCCACCGGATTCCTCAGGTCGGAAGAACCATATGGCGATCAGCACGAGATTCACGATCACGTACGCCATGGCGTGGCTCTTGAACCCCACGCGCGCCTCAGCCATTTCGCGGATCTCGGAGTCCGAGATGTCGGCAGCCATGGCACTCGGCATGCGGCGCGAAGGTCATCAAGATGCCCCACGCTTTGCCTGGCAAAGCCACAGGCCGAGCCCCCTGCGGGACGACCCCCCGACTGGGCGGTTGGGCGACGCCGGGCCGGACCGCGCGACCTGCCACGGCGTCCGAAGGCATATCGTTAAGAACGGAACCCCCCGTAGCCGCGCCCGTTGACGCGCCGATGGATGCGGGAGCGCCGCAAGGACCACTTCTACCTGAAGGCCAAGCGCGAGGGGTACCGCTCGCGCGCCTCGTACAAGCTCCTTGAGATCAACGACAAGTTCCGTCTCTTCCGCACCGGCGCCCGCGTCGTGGACCTCGGCGCTGCACCTGGCGGGTGGGCCCAGGTCGCCCTGGAGAAGGTGGGCCCGGAAGGCACGGTCGTCGGCGTGGACCTCGCACCCATCGAGCCGATGGAGGGTGTCCTGTTCATCCGCGGCGACATGACGCGCGCGGACACGATTGCAGCCACCATGGAAGCCTGCGGCGGCGTCGTGGACACCGTCATCAGCGACATGAGCCCGAACATCTCGGGCATCTACGTGACGGACCAGGCGCGCAGCGTCCACCTGGCCACGTATGCCCTCGAATTCGCGGAGAAGGTCCTGCGGCCGGGCGGATCGTTCGTGGCGAAGGTCTTCGAGGGGGACCTGTTCCCGAGCTATCTTGTCCGCATCCGGGCGTCCTTCGGACACGTGAAGGTGACGAGCCCGGGAGCGAGCCGGAATTCGTCGAGCGAAGTGTACGTGGTCGGGAAGGGCTTCCAGGGGCCGCAGCCGGATCGCGTCAAGAAGGTGACTTGGGCCGAGGGCGATGTCATCGGGGACGACCTTCCGATGCGACGCCGGCGCCCGCCTCCGGAAGCGGCGGTCCCGGACCCGGACGATAACGACTAATTGGCGTGACACCGGTGTGCCGAGCGGAGACCCATCCGTGCCACCGAATCGCTTCGTCCTCGCCATGCTGCTCCTCGCGCCCGCCATCGGCGCCGGATGCATCGCGCCCACCCTTGACGTGCCGGAGGAGGGGGCGGCCGTCGTGTCGGCATCCGCCCTGCCCGCGCTGCCGGCGGGGGCGGACCCGTTCTCGATGATCCTCTGCGCAGGCGACCGGCTGGACCCGATCGCGAGCGCCCTTGCGCATGACTGCAACACGCACGTGACGAAGGACTGGGGCGCGGCCGCCGAGGTCAGCTTCGCCGTGAATCCTGTCGACCCGTTGAACATCGTCGGCGGCGGGAAGGATTTCACCCTGGGCGAGGACGCCCGGTGCGGGAAGTACCTCGTCTGGTCGGGGGCGTATACGTCGTTCGACGGCGGCCGGACGTGGAACACGAGTCTTCTCCCCGGCCACCGGGATGACCCGACCGGGCCGCTTGCGGCGTATGACTGCGGCAGCGACCCCGTGCTCGCGTTCGGCCCGGAAGGCATCGTCTACTACGCGAGCCTCCAGTATTCCGATGCGCCCGACTCGGAGCCCCCGCACCCCGCCCTCGGCCCCATCTTCGGGGGACAGGCGCGTGCCACCGTCGCCGTGACACGCTCCCTGGATGGCGGACGCACGTGGGAGGAATCGGTCCTTGTCGCGACCCACGAGGGGGAGCGCATGTTGGACAAGGAGTGGATGGCGGTGGACTCCGCGACGGGCCAGGTGTATGTCTCGTACACGGACGGCCGCGGCCTCCACGTGCAGCGATCCGATGACCTCGGCCTCTCGTGGACGGAGCCGGTCACCCTCGTCTCCCAGAGCAACGACCGGATCCTCGACCTCTTCCAGTTCGCGCAGATTGCGGTCGGCAAGGACAGCCTCGTCCACTTCACGTATTTCCATGTCAAGGAGGACACGGGCGCCGTCTATCATATGCGGAGCGACGACGCGGGTGCGACCTGGAACGCACCCCGGATGATTGCGTCCATGCCCCTGTTCCTCGACCTCGGTTCCCGCTATGAGTACCGGCGCGTCGGGATGCCGGCCATCGCGGCCGACCCCGCATCCGGCGCCGTGTACGTGGCGTACCTGCCACGGGACACGGGCGACAGCAATGTGTTCCTCGCCACCTCCCTGGATGGTGGCGATTCATGGTCCACAATGAAGGTGAACGACGACCTCGCGGGCCCCCTGAACGATCAATGGATGACCGCGATCGCGGTCGGTCCGGGTGGGACCGTCCACCTCACGTGGCTCGACCACCGGGACGATCCGACAGGCGCCGCGGCCCGCGTCTACCATTCCTTCTCGACGGATCAGGGGCGCACGTGGTCGGCAAACCAGCCCTTGTCGTCGGCGGCGTTCACCGGGAAAGGAGGATACCACCAGAGCGGAAGTGGCACCATCGGGGACTACATGGCCCTCGCCGCGTCGCCGGCGGCCGTCCACGCCTTCTGGGCGGACACCCGGGACGGCCGGAACGACGTGTTCGGGGCCACGCTCCCGGGACCGGAGGAATGATTCGATGAGCCGTCCAATGTCCTCTAAGTCTCCCGCGCGTCTCGCCGCCCGAGAGGTCACCACGATGACTACCATGCTTCGGCCCGCACTTTTCGTCCTCGCCGCAATCGCTGTCCTCGGACTCGTGACGCCGGCCATGGCCGCGGCGCCGGTGACGGCCCCGTCCCTTGGGCCCGCGGCCGCCACCGGCCCCCTCGATGGCATCGTCACCATCACCGTCGACGAAGGCACGTATTACGCAACCCCGTACGGGGACGCGGTGCGCGTGGAAGCGGTCGTGTCGTACACCGAGCCTGGCCTCGATCCGTTGGCGACGGGCCTCATTTCCACGGACTTCGACCTCATCGGGGAACTCGGCGGCGGATTCGCGGCGGTGTTGCCTTCGACGGTGACGTTGAAGAGCGATGGCACGCCGATCACCGTGACCGTTGAAGTCGCGGTTGATGATGACGCCCTCGCATGGGAAAGGACCGTCGTGGACATCCTCGCGTACGGTGAGAATGCCGCGCGCCAGTCTGTCGAAGGGCGCGGTCAGTTCGACGTGATCGCGCGCCAGTATTGCGACATCATGGTGGACGGCACCCTCCCGACGGACGGACCGCGACCCGGCTCCGGTGACTGGGTGCTCTCGGGATCCGTCCACGTTTACAACGACGGGAACGGCCCCGTGCGCATTTCGCTCTCGCCGGAACGCTGGTCCGACGGCGACCTCGAAGCATTGGATGCGACCACATTCATCGTGGACGCCCACCGCTCCCACGACGTCCGGTACCGGGTCACCCTTCCCGAGGACGCGAACGAGAACGAGTGGTCGTGGCGGGTCCGCGGCGACGCGGTCGCGACCGTCACGCCCCCGGACGGGTCCCCTCTTGCGACCTGCGAGGATCAGGACACCGTGAACATCGGGGACACGCGGGAGTCCCGCGACAGCCCCGCCTGGGGCGTCCTCGGCGTGCTCGGCGCATTCGCGGCTGCAGCCGTGACGCTCCGCCGACGCATCTGAGGCCGGTCACGCGGGAACGGCCGGGGAGAATCCGCGCTGGAGCATGTCGCGGATCTCCCACGCCTTGTAGCTGGATCGGACGAAGGGTCCGCTGACGCAGTGGGCGAAGCCGAGTTCGTAGGCGCGTTTTTCGTACGCCTGGAACTGCTCCGGCGTCACCCATTCCTGCACGTCGAGGTGACGGGCTTCGCGGGTGGGCCGGAGGTATTGGCCGATGGTGATGAAGTCCACGCCGGCTGCCCTGAGGTCCTGAAGGGTCTCCTCGACTTCTTCGGGCGTTTCCCCGTGACCGAGCTGGAGACCGCTCTTCGTTGGAACCTCGGGAGCGTACTCCTTGAAGGCGCGGAGGACGTTGAGGGTCTGTGCGTAGGATGCGCGCTTGTCACGGACCGTGGGCGTGAGGCGGCGTACGGTCTCGATGTTGTGCGCGTGCACGTCAGCTCCGGCATGCGCCACTTTCGCGACGAGGTCGCGGTCCCCCTGGAAGTCACCCGTGAGGATGTCCACGTAGCATGACGGCGAGGCCTGTTTCAGCGCGCGGATGGTGTCCACCCAGTGTTGCGCGCCGAAGTCCGGGAGGTCGTCCCGGTCCACGCATGTGATCACACAGTATGAGAGCCCGAGGGTCTTCACCGTGTCCGCGACGCGCCTCGGCTCGTCCGGGTCCGCGGCCGCAGGGCGTCCGGTCTGCACACTGCAGAAGCGGCATGCGCGGGTACACGTGTCCCCGAGGATCATGATGGTGGCTTCGCCTTCGGCCCAGCATTCGCCGCGGTTCGGGCACCGCGCCTCCTCACAGACGGTCACGAGGCCGTGCTCCCTGAGAAGGCCCTTCATCTTCGTCACGGCGGGCCCGGACGGGAGGGGGCGGAGAAGCCAGCGCGGCTTCGGGGAAAGGGACACGGGGTGGCGCACGAAAGGCGGGACACCCACGGGGGATATAATGGCTTGCGCCGCGCGCGACCGGCTCCCGAGGGGTCGAGCACGCGTGGTGCGGCGCGTGGAAAACGACCGTCGGGCGCAACTGCGCCCACGGTTCAAGATGGAACCCGGACGGCCGGGGCACGCCCGGCTCCGCAGGAGTTCAGTCGCCGCCGCTCATGTCGGAGGCGCGCCAGGCACCCACGACTTCGTGGATGCGCTTCTGGATCTCCTCCTTGCGGTTCCTGACGTCGGCGCGGATCCCGGCCAGCTCAGGTTTCGCCTGCATGTACGGCTCGCTGTCCGCGAGGTACGAGTTCAGGGTCGTGAGGGGATCCTCCCACATGTGGAGGTCATCGATCTTCTTGACCTTCTGACCGAGGGCTTCGTCCGCGAACATGATGAATTCCTTGCCGGCTTCCACCATGGCTTCCGCGTTCTCCTCCGGCGAAAGGTCCTCGGGAAGTTCGGAGCCTTCCGCGTTCGCGATCCACTCCATGGCCTTCTTCTCGAGGCCCGCCTTGCTCTCCCGCAATTGAGTGCGCAGCTCCGCGAGTTCCGGGTGGGAAGCGGACAGGTCCTCGGTATCCGCGAGGAGCGTATCGATCGCTTCCACCTGGTTGTCGATGAAGTAGAGCTGGTCCTCCCGGAGGATCTTGCGCTGCATCTCGTCCTCAGCGTTCTTGAGGTACGATTGACCGTCGGTGAGGGCCCTCTGGATATCCAAGATGATCCCAATCGCCTAGGAACACATGACCGCTATTAACCCTTCTCCAATCAGGCCGTGGCCACTCCGGCCCCCGGCGCGCACGGCAAGCGCTGCGCGCAGGGTCCTGAACGCATCATACGAGGACGGTGAACGCAGCAAGGCGATACTCGATGGTGGCTTCGTACGCGTGGACGCGGGTGATCTCGCGGTACTCCGCGATGATGCCTTCCGTGAGGCTGAAGCGCTCGTTCACGGTATCCGGCGCCGTGCGGACGTACATGAGGAGCTGGACGTCGCCACCGCCGAGGGCGCGCCCGTCCACCTGGACAGCATCGACGGTCCGTCCGATGACGGAGCGTTCCGCGCGCTTGTTCGCCTCGAACTGGAAGACTTCGCCCGAAAGGGTCGACTTCTGGAAGCGGTCGCCGAGACGGAGTTCCCGCGGCGCAGCCCCACGGAATTCGAGGGCGTTGAACGGATCCACGAAGTCGCGATCCGCCGCAGTCCCGGTGCGGATGGTGTACGTGTTCGTGCTGTTCTCCCAGGTTTCCCGGGTGAACTCGATCACGTCGCCGGTGCGGGCGTTCTTCGTGATGTACGTGAGTGATTCCTCGATGAGCGCGCGCGGCGGTGGGCCGCGGAGGTCGCCGGTGCGGCTCGACCATTCACGGGACTGGTACGCGTCCACGTCCGCACCGTTCAAGGTGACGGTGCGGGGCCCGAGATACGTTCGCTCAAGGCGGATGGCGCCGCTACCGTCCTGTTCGCGACCGTTGGTCTCGAACTGACGGCGACTCTGCCATTGACCCGTGTACCGCAGGACGTCCTTCGTGATGACGCCGTTCTCGCGGATGAGCGAGATGTCGTGGACGCTCACGTTCGCGACCCAGTCCTCCGTGTGGAGGACGTAGGCGCCGGCGGATCCGTCGAACGTGACGCGCGAGGAGAAGTTGGTGGATTTCTCGTCGGCGGAGCCGATCGCGCGGAAGGTGGTGTCGCCGCCGGGCCGCAGCTTTTCGGCGTAGGAATGGGTGACCTGGTACGCGGCTTGCGCGTGGACACCGGTGATGTCGAGGAAGTGGCCGCTGGCAACGGTCAGGGGCCGCTCGGAGACCACCTTGTTGCCGACGAAGAGCTTCGTCAGGTACCGACCGTCGAGGGCCTTGAACACGGTGGGGGAAACCACGTAGCGTGTCGCACTTTCGCGCGTCATGCGGTCGCCGGGGATGGATTCGACCACCGCTCCGCGCCGGTCGTTCGTGAAATCGTAGATGGCGAACGTGAGGTCCGCCTGGTCTTCCGGGGCACGGAATTCGAGGACGAAGGAACGCGAGTTGGCTTTCCAGTCGACCCGGATCGTGGCCTGGGCATAGTCGTCTTCCAGGATCCCTGGGATCAGGCACCCGGCGAGGGCGGGAAGAGTGAGGATAACGAGAATCGCAAGGATGATCGGTCGCACGCTGTGACGCCCCGCGTCAGCCGCTGAAGCGATTTCGATTTAAAAAGGTTCGGACTTTCCGCCGACGTCAGCCCATGGCCAGGGTGTCACCGGAGGCGCGCGCGAATCATTATATATCCACAGATCGGCTGGGGAATCTTGGTGGAGGCTATGAACGCAGTTGTCAGACTACTGGCCGTAACGTTACTCATGATCCCTTCGTCGGCACTTTTTGTCGACCAGGCAGACGGCGATGTCGCCTTCTTCCAGAAGGACATGACGATCACGAGCTTTGACGGAACCAAGATCCAGATCACCCGGTTCCTTCCGAACATCCTCGGCAATTCGCCGGCAATCATCATGACCCATGGCTGGGGCGGTACGCGCGGGGATGTCCTCCCGCTCGCCCAGGACTACGCGTCGCAGGGCTACGTGGTCATCACGTACGATTCCCGTGGCTTCGGCGAATCGGACGGCGAGATCACCCTGAACGGACCCCTTGAGGTCATGGACCTCCGGGCCATGGTCGGCTACGTGGCCCGCCTCCCGTTCACCACGATGGATGATTTCGAGGCCCGCGACCCCAAGGTGGGGCTCCGCGGCGTCTCCTATGCGGGTGCGATCCAACTCCTCGCGGCCGCGGTGGACCCGCGCATCGACGCTGTCGTTCCCGAATCCACGTGGAACGACCTCGGCCACTCCCTGGCACCCAACGACGTCCTGAAGAAGACGTGGGTGGACCTGCTCTATGCAAGCGGTCACATGAACGGCAACCCGGACGGAATCCTCGACGACTGGTACCGCACCGTGAACACGGTCGGCATCACGGACGAGGTGCGCGACGGCCTCGCCGCCCGCAGCCCGTCCACCGTGATGGCGGACATCGACATCCCGACCTTCGTCGTCCACGGCTGGAGGGACACCCTTTTCACGCCCCTCGAAGCCGTACGCACGTACGAGACGCTCCGTGACCAGGGCACGGACGCGCGCCTGCTCATGCACGACGGCGGTCACGGCTGGGGCATCGGCAACGACATCCCCCATGTGAACAGCCGCATCCTCGAGTTCTTCAACGAGAAGCTCAAGGGACAGGCGCCGGTCACGACGCCGCCGACCGTCGAACTGTACAACCGGGCGACCGGTTCATGGGACGGGTACACGGACTTCCCGTCGGACAACCAGGTCCGCTACTTCCTCGGCGGGTCCGTCCTCTCGACCGCGGGCTCCTCGCCGGCTGGCGCGCTCCCGAACACGGTGCACAACTCGGTGGCTCCCACGTCATCGAGCGAGTTCCCGAACTTCCAGAGCAGCTACCCGATGCCGTCGCGCGAAACCCCGGGATCCTCCGTGGGCTTCGAGACGGGCAAGTTCCAGGCGCCCGCGCGCGTCCTCGGAACGCCGAACATGACGCTGTACATGAGTGCGGTGGCACCCATCGGGTTCCAGTTCTTCGTGAAGCTGTACGCGTATGACGCGGCGGGCACGGCGACCCTCATCCAGAACCAGGTGGCGGCGATGAAGGCGAGCCCGGACCTCGGGGCAACGGTTCCCGTGGACGTGCGCCTAAGCGCCATGGACCACACGGTTCCGGCCGGTGGCTACCTGAAGCTCGTCATCACGTCCACGGATGTCGCGTGGGAAGCGAACAAGGGTTCGTCGTTCCGCGTGTATCATGACGAGGATTCGCCCTCGCAGATCTACATCCCGATGGCGTGAGGCCGTACGCCTCCATGCCGGGCCCGCGAGGGCCCGGGTTCCTTTTTTTCTGGTATTTTCGACGATCCTTGCCGCAGGGCTCGGGCACGATCGATCTGGCGATCCAATCGCCCAATGGGTTGCCTCCTGAGCGAGGATGCGCAACTGGCGGTCAGCAGGGGCCGTGCCCACGTGGGGAAATCGTCCCGTGAGCGCACGGGGGTGGGGAAAAGTGCCAACGTAGGGAAAATGGTCCAACAAGGGGTCGC
>JBFILE010000150.1:0-9051 GCA_041599855.1 Thermoplasmatota archaeon | reverse complement strand
CCACGACGACGCCCACCCCCCCACGACGACGGACGACGATCACACATCCCCACGGAAACGGGAACCACGCCGGGCAACGCCAAGTGCCTCGTGCCCACACCTCCAAACCCGCAGCATCCGCACCGGTTATCCCCCATGGCCCCCAACGATCCACCGATGCGGATCGGCTACCCCTGCCAGAACATGACCCTCGGCACCAGCAACCGCACCTGCCGCCTCGCCAATGCAACCCCCACCCGCATCGAGGAACTCGCCCGCGAAAACCTCGCAAGCATCCGCCGGATGGCCGCCTGGAACGCCGACCACGGCATGCACCTCCTCCGCGTCGCAAGCGACATCATCCCCTTCGGCGGACTCCCCACATCCAACGGCTGGCAACACCCACTCGCCGCCGACCTCACCGAAACCGCCCGCGTCCTCCACCAGACAAACGTCCGCCCCTCCACCCACCCCGGCCCCTTCACCATCCTGAACTCCCCGCGTCCCGAAGTGAACGCCCGCGCCATCACCGACCTCCACCACCACGCCGACCTCCTCGACGCCCTCGGCCACCCCGACGCCCCCATCGTCATCCACCTCGGCGGCGGCTACGGCGACACCGACGCAGCCCTCCACCGCTTCATCCACACCGCGAGCCAACTCCCCGAACCCATCCGCCGCCACCTCGTCCTCGAAAACGACGACCGCATCCACAACGCCGCCAACGCCCTCCGCGCCGCCGAAGCCACCGGACTCCCCCTCGTCTTCGACATCTTCCACGACACCATCCTCCCATCCCCCGGGATCAGCGCCGACGACGCATTCCTCCGAGCCCTCGACACATGGCCCCCCGGACGCACCCCCAAAGTGCACTACAGCGACGGCGCCATCGGGAAACGCCCCGGCGCCCACGCCGACCTCGTCGACCCCGGCGCATTCGCCACATGGCTCACCCACGCCCGCACCCTCGCCCGCCGCGACTTCGACGTGATGATCGAAGCGAAAATGAAGGACCAGGCCGTCCTCCCCCTCGTCGCCATGGAGCGCCTCCTATGAGGCCTCCGGCGACACCCCGCGCGTGACCGCGCCGACGCGCAAAACCTGCCGCCCGCACCCGAATCTGCCTCGCCGCCTCAGGAACAGCGAAGCGGATCCGAGGACACCGACGCGGGATTGCCCACGTCAGGTCGACCTCCACCCCATCCCACCGCACGCCCGCTCCACCGCCCCAGGATGGCAACCCGCAACGGACCGGATTTCCACCCCCAGGACGAAACCCTGGCGGGCCGAATTTCCACAGATTGGCACTGCCGGAGGCTTCGCATGCCGCGCGGCCGTTCGGGCCCGGACGCCGCGTCGTTCGCGACGGCCCGGGCAGCCCCCGTTCACTTCCGCGCCCGGGACCGCGAACGCTTCTTCGGTTTCGCCTTCGCCCCGGCTCCCGCATCCGTCGTCGCGGAGCCCCCGGAATTCTCCTTCGACCGCAACTCCTTGATGCGGTCCCGGAAGAACGCCGCACCCTCGAAGTCGAGACGCTTCGCCGCGATACGCATCTTCCCTTCGAGCTGGGTCACGAGCACCTCGATCTCCTCGGCGGTCTCGGCCTCCTCGACAACTTCGAGGGTCTCCTCGTGGGCGCGTTCCCGCATCCGCCGGACCTCCTTCTCGATGGTCCGCGGCGTGATCCCATGCTCCGAGTTGTACGCCACCTGGATCTCGCGACGCCGATCCGTCTCCGACATGGCCTTCCGCATCGAATCCGTGATCTTGTCCCCGTACAGGATGACGGTTCCCTCCACGTTCCGAGCAGCGCGGCCGATGGTCTGGATGAGGCTCCGTTCCGCGCGGAGGAACCCTTCCTTGTCCGCATCGAGGATGCCCACGAGGCTCACCTCCGGAAGGTCGAGCCCCTCCCGCAGGAGGTTGATGCCCACGAGCACATCGAAGTTGCCGAGGCGCAGGTCCTCCAGGATCTCCACCCGCTCAAGGGTCAGCACGTCGCTGTGAAGGTACCGCACGCGGACCCCGTGGCTTGCAAGGTAGTTCGTCAGGTCCTCCGCCATGCGTTTCGTCAGGGTCGTGATGAGGACGCGCTCGTTGCGCGCGGCGCGGATCTTGGACTCGCGCATGATGTCCTCCACCTGCCCCTGGACCGGTCGCACATGGATCACGGGATCAAGGAGGCCCGTGGGCCGCACGACCTGCTCCACGATCTGATCGCTGCGCTCCACCTCGTCCTCACCGGGCGTCGCGCTCACGTTCAGGAGTTGCCCGATCTTCTTTGAGAACTCCGGGTACCTGAGGGGCCGGTTGTCAAGGGCGCTCGGCAGCCGGAACCCGAATTC
Organism: Thermoplasmatota archaeon; assembly: GCA_041599855.1. GTDB lineage: Archaea > Thermoplasmatota > SW-10-69-26 > JACQPN01 > JAJPHT01 > JBFILE01. Next base: position 6,727 of record JBFILE010000150.1, on the reverse strand, counting down.
CACGAGGGTCTCCTTGCGGGCACGGTCCCCGTTGTACATGGCACGCAACTGCGGCAGCGTCGCGTGACTCTCGTCGATGATGGTGAGGAAATCGTCCGGGAAGTAGTCGATGAGGCAATACGGCGGTTCCCCGGGCTTCTTCCCCGTGAAATGGCGGGAATAATTCTCGATCCCGTTGCAGTAGCCGACCTCGCGCAGCATCTCAAGGTCGTACCGCGTCCGCGTTTCAAGCCGCTGCGCCTCAAGGTGCTTGCCCTGCTTCGCAAGCTCATCCAGCCGCTCCTCGAGTTCCAGCTGGATGTTCTGGCACACGCGCTCGATCTCGTCCGGCGCGGTCACGAAATGCTTCCCCGGGTGGATCACGATGACCTCGTGCTCGTCGATGACGCGGCCCGTCATCGAATGGATGCGCGTCAGCCGCTCCACCTCGTCCCCGAACAGGTCGATGCGGTGGACGGTCTCGCCATCCGGCGAGCGGACCTCGACCACGTCGCCCCGGGCCCGGATCGTCCCGGGCTTCGGCGCCTGATCGTTCCGCACGTACAGGATGTTGATGAGGCGCCGGAGAAGCTCCTGCCGCCCGATGATGTCGCCCTTCTTCAGGACGATGTGGCGCTCCCGGTACTCGTTCGGGTCACCGAGGCCGTAGATGCACGAGACTGAGGCGACCACGATGACGTCCTTCCGGCCCATGAGGGTGGACGTGGACGCGTGCCGGAGCTTCTCGATCTCCGCGTTGATGTCCGCCTCCTTGGCGATGTACGTGTCCGAGGACGGCACGTAGGCTTCCGGCTGATAATAGTCATAGTATGAGACGAAGTACGAGACCGCGTTGTCAGGGAAGAACTCCTTCATCTCCTCATAAAGCTGGGCGGCGAGGGTCTTGTTGTGGCTGATGATCAGGGTTGGCTTCCCGAGGTCCTTGATCACATTCGCCATGGTGAACGTCTTCCCCGAGCCCGTCACGCCGAGGAGCGTCTGCTCCCTTGCGCCGTTCCGGTACGCCTTCACGAGGGACTCGATGGCCTTGGGCTGGTCGCCCGCAGCCGAGTAGGGTGCCTTTAGGGCGAACACGCCCTCGTGCCGCTCGTGGGCCGGGAGCCGCTCCTTGACCGCGGTTTCCGGAGCCTTCGGTTTCGTGGGCCTCGCCATGACGCCGGCGAATCCCACTTGTTCGGGGATAGGGCTTTCGGGGGGGCGGGTGAGGGTATTGGCGGGAGATGCCCCGGTCACGGGACCCAGATGCCCGGGGAGCGCGGGGAACGAATGTGGTGACGAACGCACCGAGGGTCATGCCCTTGCCCTTGCCCCAGCGGTCTCCGGAAGGCATTAAAGGCCTGCCCGGTTCTCGGGCGCCGATGGCTACACGGGGCATCGCGATCGATCGGATCATCCGCCCGTTCGAGCGATTCTTCCAACTGGAAGCGTCGAGCAGCATCGTTCTCCTCATTGCGGCGGTCGTGGCCCTTGCGTGGGCGAATTCGCCCTTTCACCACTCCTACGAGGAACTGTGGCACACGCCGTTGTCCATTTCCATCGGGCCATTCAGCCTCGAAAAGGGGCTCCTGCACTGGGTGAACGACGGCCTCATGGCCATCTTCTTCCTCCTCGTCGGCCTCGAAGTCAAACGCGAGTTCCTGATGGGAAAACTCTCGAATCCGCGTGCCGCCGCGTTCCCCATCGTCGCCGCCATCGGCGGCATGGTGATTCCCGCCCTGATCTACGTGGCACTGAACCTCGGCACCGACAACCTGAGCGGATGGGGCGTCCCCATGGCAACCGACATCGCGTTTGCCCTCGGTGTTCTCGCCCTCATCGGCCGCGGCCTACCACCCGCACTCCGCGTGTTCCTTGCCGCCTTCGCCATCGTGGACGACCTCGGTGCCGTCCTCGTCATCGCTCTCTTCTACACGCCGGGACTGAACCTCATGGCCCTCGCCATCGCCGGGGCCGTATTCCTCGTGCTCATCGGTGTGAACCAATGGGGCGTCCGCAGTCCCACCCCTTACCTCATCATCGGCGTCGTCCTCTGGCTTGCCGTCCTGAAATCCGGCGTCCATGCCACGATCGCCGGGGTCCTCCTCGCCCTCACAATTCCCGCCCGACTCAAGAATGAACGCGTCGACCAGCTTGCCAACGTCAAGGACAGCATCCGACGCGCGCCCGCGCCCGCCGAAATCGAGTACGAATCGGAGCGGGTCATGCTCGCCCTCTCGGAAGGGGAGCGTCAAGCGGCATTGCTTGCGGTCGAGAAGGCGGCCGAGCGGGAAGAAGCACCCCTCACGCGCCTCGAGCACTCCCTTGCGCCAGCAGTCGCCTTCGGGATCATGCCCGTGTTCGCCTTCGCGAATGCCGGCGTCCACTTCACCGGCGACCTCCTCCAGATATTCGTCGGCTCCGTGTCCATGGGCATCTTCCTCGGCCTCGTCATCGGGAAACAGCTCGGCATCTTCCTGTTCGCCTGGCTGGCCGTGAAATTCCGCATGGCATCGCTCCCCATCGGTTCCAACTGGACCCAGGTGTACGGGGCCGCCTGGCTCGGCGGCATCGGATTCACCGTCGCGCTCTTCATCGCGGGCCTCGCATTCCCGCCGGACCTCGCGCAGGATGCCAAGCTCGGCATCTTCATCGGCTCCTTCGTTTCCGGCGTCGGCGGCATGATCATCCTGCGGCGACAAGGAAAGCTGGCCATTGCGCGGGCGGCGGAAGCCAGCGCCCGCTGATGCGGGAATGGAATCTGGAGAAGGGAATGTGCAGCCGACCACGTGGACAGGCCATGTGGTCGGCTGATGACGGTCACGGGTCGAGCAGGGAAATCACGGAAGCGTCCACGGTTGGACGTCGTCCGCGGGTTCCTCCATCGTTTTGTCATGCGACAAGTGGAGTCCTCGAAGAGAGGGTGCTGCTTCCCTGTTATTAAGGCCATGGAAACGGAACAGGGACGGTTCGGCCTTTTTGCAGCAGGGGGACGCAGCCGCCATCATCGCCGGGAAGGAACGACCCACGAGGCGCTGCTGGGAAAAACGGGGGCTCGGATCCGATCCACCAGCCGCGCAGTGGGCACCAACCGTCACTGACCATATCGTCGCTTGCGTTTCTGGTACGTGCGCAGGGCACGCAGGAAATCGATGCGCCGGAAGCTCGGCCAGTGAACGTCCGTGAAATACAGCTCGGAGTACGCAAGCTGCCAGAGCAGGAAGTTGCTGATCCGTTCCTCGCCCGACGTGCGCAGGATGAGGTCCGGGTCAGGCAGGTGGTTCGTGTACAGGAACTTCGAGACCAGTGCCTCGTCGATGTCCTGGGCGCGGATGCGTCCCTGCTCCACGTTCTCGGCGATGGATCGGATGGCCCGGAGAATCTCCTCGCGGCCCCCGTACGCGAGCGCCACCGTGTAGTGGAAGTCGCTGTAGTCCTTGGTACGCTCCTCGGCGTACGCAATCGCCTTCTGCACGCGTTTCGGAAGCTTCTCGATCTGGCCGATCGCGCGCACGTTCACGAAATTCTTGTGGATACGGTCGTCGTCCGCGATCTTCAGGAACTTCTTCTCCGCGATGTTCATCAGGGTCGTGAACTCGCGCGGGGATCGTTTGAAGTTCTCCGTGGAGAACGCGTACACGGTCACATGCTTCACGTTCAGTTCCAGGCACCAGTCGAGCACGTCCTCCGTCGTGTCGCTCCCGATCTCGTGTCCCTTCATCGGTGTCAGCTTGTTCTCTTCGGCAAATCGACGGTTGCCGTCCATGATGATGGCGACGTGCCGCGGCACCGGATCGGCGGAGACCTCCTTGAAGAGCGAATTCTCCAAGTTCCGGGCGACAGCGTCCCCGATCACATTCTTGAGATTGCTGGACACCGAGGCAGCCAAAGGGGGGCCCGGTCATATAGCCGTCGCTCGCGGGAACGCGAATACTGCCGTGTGTGGTCGTGCCACACGCGGCCCCGGCGCTCGATCACCACGGGGAGAGTCCCCGTCCTGGGTGCACGGTGCCCGATAATTTCCGATCCATCCGGACATGCCCGCGCAGGGGGTCCGGGACCGCTCATGGAGAAGGCGGGCATGGAGGGTCCGTGGCGGCTCAACGGGGTGCGCCACGGAGGAATCCACGGGGCCTCGCCGAAGGCTAAGCATCATCGTCGCGCATGAGCCCCTAGCACCTGCGCGGGGTCGCGCACATGTGTCCGGACCTAACGCGCCCGGTGTCAGGAAGGGGGAAAGATGCCGAACGCGCATTCCGGGTTTCGCAACGTGATTGCGACAGCGCTGCTGATGATGACCGCGTCCTTCGCAGGCTTCGCCGCCGCCCAGGGGGATCCGCCCGACGGGGTGTCGGCGGATTCGCCGTTTACCTTGGGGGATGCCGGGCCGCCGCAGGGTGACGCATCCAACGAGGATGTTTCCTCCGACCCGGTTGAATCCCAAGGGCAGGCACTCGCCTTCGATTCAGAAGGTGACGCCGTCCCCGCCGGGGATGCTGGTCCCGGCCCCTCGGATGGTGAAGCCGGGGACGGCGCCGGAGGCGTCGTAGACGGAATCAGCGCAGCTGCAGATGGATTATCGGATCCCAGTGATTCCGTCAACGCGGCTCCCGCGGATTCCGTCGACGCGGCTCCGGCCGCGACGCCCGTTGCCGTCGAAGAGGAGTCAGTCCCGACCGCCGGAGCAGCCGACGGGGCGGACGATCCTGCCCCGCCGACTCCCTCGGCCAGCCCGGACTCCAGCGAAGCACCAGAAGCTGCGGACGCCTTGACGACTGCGGCAGCCACCGACTCCGGTGCGGAACCAGATGATGTCGCAGGGGCCGCCGCGCCCGCACCGACGGGCGAACCCGGGGGCGAGCCGATCACCCGCGCTGCGGAGGATGACGCGGCAGGCGGACCCGGAAGCGGTGATGCCGCCACCACCACGACCACAACCACCACTACCACCACCACCACGACTGCCCCGGTGGCGGACGATACCACCACGGATGAGGGGCCGCCTGTGAGCGACAGCGACGAATCCGGAGCAGCTGAAACCTCCGCGGGTGAGACGCCCGAGGGTGAGGCCGGAACCGGCGGTGCCGATGGCGACTCGGGCAACGGCGGCGCTGAGTCCGGTGACGACGACGATGTCGGCGACTCCGACGGATCCGGGGATTCCGGATCCGATGGGGACCCTGATGGAGGTACGGAGGTCACCGGGGACTGGGATGGGGACGGTGACACGGATTCCGACGATGAAGAACTCGACCGTACGGATCGCGCCCTCCGATCCCGCTTCGTGGGCGTGCGGGACAATGATCGACGCTGGTTGAGCGACGGGCGCTGGTTGAATGACGATGACGCCTTCGGACTCGTTGCCCTCGGCTTCGGCGGCGGCCGCAACCTGTTCGTCAGCCCCCGGGACGAAGTCCGCTACTTCTCCGCGGATCGCTGCGGCGGGAGCGGGCTGGGCCTCATCGGCGACTTCTCCACGCGCAGCATCCAGGAGCGTCGCGTCCGGCAGGACGTCGACCTGGACCGCGACAGCGTGCTCCTTGCCATTGCGCTCGACGCCGCCGGATTCAGCGGCGTCAGCGTGGACAGCGTCCGGAACGTGGACTACGACAGCCGCGAGTTCATCAGCGTCGACCACCGCGCGAACCTCGATCGGGATGACGTGCTCCTTGCCCTTGCCCTCGGCGTCAACACCCGCGGCGGCGGCCTCGACACGTTGTTCTGCATCGCGGACACGAGCGCCCGGCTCGAACGCACGGTCAGCGTCAGCCGCTCCCTCACGTTGGATGAGGACACGGTGCTTGCCGCCATCGCCCTGAAGAACGCGGTCGGCGGTCCTGCCAGCCTCGAAGACGTGGCGAACATCGACGAGCGTATCCGCGTCCGCGAGCGCCGGGACCAGGACGTGGACATCGACCGCGACGACGCGCTCCTTGGCATCGCGGCCCGCGGGCGGCGATGAACCGGCGGATTGGATGAACCGGGACAACCCCCGATCCGGCCGGGATTGGCATGCGTCGGGGCCACCGGCCCCGTCCCCCGTCGCGCCTGCATCTGCCAGGTCGACCGACGTATGATCCGCCGTCCGGCCGAACCCGGTCCGGGTGAGTGTTCAACGTGGGTGGGGGTGGGGACTGAACCGCTGACCCGAAGCCGGAACGGCTAAGACCTCCAGCCGGGCTCGACCGCCCATGGCCAAGGAGTTTCCCCAACCGGACCTCGGCGAACTCGCCGAACGGACCGATGAAGCCAGTCGCCAGGTCTTCCTCTCCGCGTACGCGGACCTCACGAAGGGGCGCGACCAGCACCTCAAGAAACTGGAATCCCGGTACACGGAAATCCGGGCGGCACTCGCCGCACGGGACGACGCGAAGGAGCTTCTCGGGAACCTCGACAAGGCGTACGAATCGATCGTCGTCGAAGTGAAACGCCACCACGGGACTCCCAACGCCGAAGGCGTCGCCGCCTTCGCCTCCCCCGCCCATGACTATGTGGAGAGCTTCCCGCTGGCCGCGCCCATCCCGAACAGCCTCGTCCTGGACTCCGGCCTCTACCTGAGGCCCCTCGCGCGCTGGCAGGACGAATACGAGAGTTTCATCCTCGTCCTCCTCGACGGGGAACGCGCAGCCGTCTACCTCGTGGACGAAGGCGTCGCGAACCTTGCGGACCGCACGCGGATGGACCTCATCGGCCGCCACAAGAAAGGCGGATGGAGCCAGATGCGCTACCAGCGCCACCGGCAGGAACGCGT
>JBFILE010000149.1:0-9054 GCA_041599855.1 Thermoplasmatota archaeon | reverse complement strand
GCCGTCGCGGGCACGCCGTTCGTCGTCACGGTGTACGAGTCCGCGGCGAGGGCGGGCTCCTCGTCATCCGGCATCGTGTCGTTGGTTTCCGCGGCAGGCGCGACCTCGACCATGCGCTCGGTGGACCAGTAGTTGAACGTGGTCCCGTTGTCCACGAGGCGGAGGTGGCCGCGGAGGTACCACGTTCCCGCGTCCGCCATGCTGCACGTCACGGTGTAGTTCCCGGGGGCGGTTCCCGCGGTGTGCGCGCACGCGGAATCGTACACGGTCGTGGACGGAGCGGCCGAGGTGTTCCGGCCGAAGTGGGCGCCGATGTGGTCGCTCGCGGATTCGGGCGCACCTTCGAGGGCCACCATGAACGTGAACGACTCGTTCGCGGTCACGTTCGCCGGGAAGTCCATGATGGTCACGGTGAAGGAATCATCGGCCAACGAGGCCGCGGGCTCCATGTCGTCCGTGGCCTCGGGTGCGGGCGGACTGTCGGGCGTGACGCACCCTGCAAGGGCAGTGCCGGATAGGAGCATGAGGATCAGTAGAAACGGAAGGTGTGAGGATCGCATGGCGATTACCGATCCGCGGCGAGACGCGCGCCGGTGAAAAACCTTGCGGGTGAATCCCGGGATCGTTCAAGGTCGCGCGTGGTGCGCGTCCATTCGGCCCGCTGCGGCTCGGACCCCTCCCGGCATGGTCACGACGAGTAGCTGCTGGCGGGCGTCAAGTGGGCGACGGTCGCCATGTGCCGGAGGCGATGTTCCCGGTGGATCCCGCCCGGTCCGGATGCAGGGGGACGAGGGGTCGCCTTGCAACCTTTTTATAGCCGAACGGGCATCCCGGCGTCCACGCCTCAGCCGACCCCCGAGGGTTGACGCGTTGAACAAGGGCCCGTGGGGTAGCTTGGTCCATCCTTCGGCGTTCGGGACGCCGAGACTGCAATTCAAATTTGCGCGGGCCCACTGCGTTTCCTTCGAGCGGAGCCGCTCCATCGCCAATGGGTTTTGCGCGAAATCCCGGACCTGGATGTGTCGCATGTCCGTGGCAGCGCCCCGGCGTCACCCTTTTTCCATCCGGATGAGTTCCGTTCCCGCATGCCATGTCCCGACCATGCGCAGGCTTGTGCGCCGGCCGCTGCGGCAACTGCCGCGGGTGGGCCGTGACAGGCGGACCGGGATTGCGGGCCCCGCATCCCGGTCCCCCGCCCGCAGGCCGGATCACGTCCGTCGCCGTCGATGGACGAATGCGGCGGCCCCGACGAGGCCGACGCCGAGAAGGAGCATGGACGAGACTTCGAAGGTGGGGTATCCGGGGTCGGATGACGGGGAGATGATGTAACTCGGATTTCCCGTCACGATACTGGATTGGGTTCCGGTGCCGGTCTGCGTCCAGGTCATCCGCGTGGCCAGGTAATGGCCTTGCGTGATCGTGAATGCGGCCAAGGGAATGGACACGGTATGATCCTTGGCGCCGCCTGAGAACGACGTGCCGAACACCTGGGAGCCGACCACGGTGAACGCGCTCGTGGTGGGATTCCACTTGCCGATTTCGACGGTGATCGAGGTCACCGTCCGCGCACCGGGATTCATGCGCACCTGGCCGGTCCAGGTGCCGGCGGGGAATGTCATGTCGATGGTGGCGGCCTCGTCGGCCACGAACCTGCGCGGCGAACTCGACACATCACCGGTTGCGCCGCCGCCCCCGTTGAACTGGGTGCGGACCGCGCCGCCCAGCGTCGGGTGGGCGCTGCTGCTGAATTTCCACGTCTGGCTCGCTGCGGCAGCGATGGGGCTCGAAACGACTCCGACCGCAAGAAGCAGTACGATGAACAACATGGCTGTGATTTTGGCGGATCGACGATGCATGATGATCCCTCGACCCGATGCGGTCGTATCCGATGCTTGAAGGTAGTCGAACAAGTGAAGCATTCTGCCGAAGGAAACGGGAGGGGTCCGCGAACTGTCCAGAGGGCGTGAGCCGGAATGCTTCGCTGCGGGCATGGCAGGGGGTCAGCGGAATGCTTCGCTGCACCCATGGCAGGGTGTCAGCGGAATGCATCGGCGGACGGGGCGTCCTCGCCCCGGTAGCCCAGTCCGGTCCACACGCGGGGGCCATGCCGTGCGGCCGCATCCGCGGCCCATGCGAGTGCCGAGGCGCCGGCGAGGGCAACCGGCACGGGCACAAGCGCGAGCGAGGCGGCCGGGATGGGCACATCGCCCTCCATGAACCGGACGGCCGTGAACGGAACGAGGACAAGAAGGAATGCGCCCCCGGCAAGGCCGTTTCCATCGCGCAGGGGAATGCTGACGGCAAGGCCGACGGCCGCGCAGGCGATGGCGGGAAGCCCGAGGGCGCGCACGTAGTTCACCCCGGGGATGTTGCCGTCGAGGATGCGCGCCTGAACCTCGATCGCGAGGAACATGACTCCCACGAAGGCGGTCCACGCGAACACCGGGGATCGCAGATGACGGTCGCGAAGGAGGCGTGGCCGCGACCGGCGCGCTCCCACCTCGTCCACAACGACCATCAGGTGGACGAGCGCGGCTGCAACCACAAGGATCAGCGTCCACGCCCCGATTCCGGAACTGGAGGCCACGGTCCGCCAATCCGCCGGGAACACATCCCATGCGGCGAGACTTCCCGCCGCGGCGGCGCCAGCGATGGCAACCCATTGGGCTTCCGGCCGGCGGGTTGCGAGCGCGCGAAGGCCCGTCACCGCGAGGACCCAGACTGCCGCCATCGCAACCCGCATCGGATCGGGCGTCACGCTCCCCAACCCGTGCTCCCGGATGAGGGGTTCCGCATGCAGCACCGCGTGGCCGGCCACCCACGCGAACCCGGCGGTCGCAGCGGCCACGGCCACGGGGAATCCGAGGCGCGCGGGGTCGGGGCGCCGGCCCCGACGGGGGAAATCCAGCATCCGGGCCGTTCCGATCATGATGAGGACGCCTGCGAGGATCATGGCCGCGGCAGCGGCGTGCACGTGGAGCAACGTGAATTCGAGGGCGACGATGGCGACCGCCGACGCGCGTCGTGCGAACCGCGAGAGGGCGAACGCCGCAAGGATCCAGCTGAACAGGAGGATGACAAGAGCCGTTGTAGACGGGGCGAACGCAGCATCCCGGTATGCGGGAATCAAGCTGGAGAGGAGGGCGCAGGCGGCGGCGCCACGCACCCCGCCACGACCCGCGGCCGCGACCGCGAGTCCCACCGTGGCAAGGATGCCGACGGTCATGGCGGCGCCGGTGGAGGCCGCCGCGTGGAGGGGAAGGATGGTGGACCACCCGGCCATTGCGGCCCCGATCCATGCGGCCGTGAAGAGGCCACGCAGGATGTCCGTTCTGCCAAGGACCGGCATGCGCACGGGGGCACGTTCCCGGAGGGGCGTTTAGGGGCATCGGCTCGGATGCCCCCGACCGGTTGCCGAAACAATCAACCGGCCGCGGGCGGGCATCCCGTTGGCGCGGGCGTCGATGCGTGCCGGGAGTGAACCAACCGAATGCGGCAGTCCGGACCCGGGTGGATGGGGCCGTGGATGGCGTTCAGCTTCGCGGCCTTCCTTGTGTTGCCGTCGGCGATCGCGGCTCCCCGCCACGAGAATTTCGATCGTGCGGAGAGCCGCTACGAGGCACTGTATGCCCTTGCCGAGACCCAACTCGCAGGCGCCACCGCGGCTTGGATTGCTGCGGCAACCTTCGATGCGGACCGCGCATGGAATGCGGCCTCGGCTGGAGCGAACGCCTCGCGGATCCTCGACCGGGCCCGCGCCGGAGGAAACGCGCCCAACGACGGCGTCCTGTTTCCGTTGGCGACTGCCGCGTCGGCCCTTGGCAACGCATCGAGCGGCATCCTGCGGCATTGGTTTGCTCTCGCGGCTGATGACGCGTTCCCGCGCCACGCCCGTGCCCTCGCGCGCCATCTGGACGATGCGCATCGATGGCTCGCGGTGGATGCCGCACTCGGCTTCGACGTGGCCGAGGCCCGCGCCGCACTCGCGGCGTTCGAAGGAATCCATGAGGCGCGCATGGTACGCATCATGGCCGAGATCGCCGCCGCCCGCGGCAGTTCCGCCCAGGATCCGGGCGAGGGCGTCACCGACATCGGGGCGCGCGCACGCGGTGCATCGTGGGGTTCGTGGACGGACGCGGTGATAGCCGACCTGTCCCGTGCCGAACGGTACGATCCCCTTGGTGCTCGCGAAGCCGGCGGCGGCCCGGTCCTCACTGGGCGGAACGACGCGCTTGACCCGTTCCGGATCAATTGGGATCCGGCCATCGTCGGGCAGGATCGAACGCTCCCGTTCGGCACCGCCATCCCGGTTCACGGCCATGCCGGTGCCGCGTTGGATCCTGCACGTGGCGCCGCGATTGTCGGCGTCTGGCTGGGGGATGTCCTCCTTGGAACCATGACGCCAGCCGCCGATGGTCGCATCGACGGCGTCGTCCACGTTCCCCATTCCGTCGATCTCCTCGGCAACCGGTCCCTTGTTGCGCGCCTCGTGGACGACCACGATACCGTCCTTGCGGAAAGTGAGGCGTTGTCGGTGCGTGTCACCCGGCTCCCCACGGTCATCACCCTCCTCCCCGCGAAGTCGCGGTTCTCCATCACCGAGGATGTGGTCCTCGTCGCGCGGCTCGAACCGGGGTTCCGGGGCGCATTCGTGCGTCTTGAGGGCCCCGCCGGGAATCCTGTCGGGCGCACCGATGCGGACGGCGTCGTCACGTTCCGGATTCCGCCGTACGTCCTGCCCCTCGGCTGCAGCGGGGTCACGGCACGCTTCGACGGGTCCCTCCGTCATGCGCCGGCATCCAGCGGCGAATCCGTCTGCCTGTTCACGGTGGCGCCCGTCGAGGCTCCCGCCCCCCGAGGGCCCGGCCAACTTGTCCGCGCCCTGTTCGACTGGGAATGGGCGGATGCATTGACGAAGGCCCTCCAAGGCCTGGCCCGGGTCCTCCTGTTCGTGCTCGTGCCCCTCGCAGCATTCCTCATTGCGAATCGGTACCTGCGGGTGCCCGTTCCCTTCATGCCCTCGCGACAGCGACACCACGCTCCCGATCCCGGCGCCGGCGGATGGGGGCTCGCGGTGGACCCGCATGCGTCCGAGGCCCTCCGTTCGCTGTTGCGGAAAGCCGCGCGTTTCCTCGCCGCCGCGCGCGGTCGGGGCGGCGGTCCGGCGTCGGCCACGGTGCGGGAGATCGCCCGGACGGTGCCATCGCAATCCACACCGCGCGACCACGACGTGGTCACAGGGATCCTCGAGAGTGCACTGTACGCGAACCGCATGCCGGACGCTCTGGCCCTCGTCGAGTTCGACGGAGCGGTCGCGCGGATCACCGGGAGGGGCGAGTGATGCAGACGTGGGTCGCACGCCTTCATCTCCGCATGGGACTTCTCGCCGTTGCCATCCTCCTCTTCGCGCTCCCCCTGCTCGCGCCGCTCGTGTATGCCTACGCCGACTTCAGCCCGTCGAATCGGGGATGGAACGGAACGAGTGGCTTCCTGCGCGACGATGAGGCGGTCGTCACGCAGACGGGCTTCGGCGCCTTCGGCAAGGACCCTGCCGCCTGGGGGTCGCGCGCCGCGCTGTTCGTCGTGGGCCCGTCCGCGCCGTTCACTCCGGATGAACTGGCGTGGGCCAGGGAATTCGTCCACGACGGCGGCCTCCTGGTGGTCGCGGACGATTTCGGCACCGGCAACACCCTCCTCGCCGGCGTCGGGGCCGAATCCCGGTTCCACGGCGGACTCCTCCACGACATCGCGTTCGCGAAACAGCCCGCATTCGCGGCCGCGTCATCCTTCGCGCCGCATCCCTTGACGACCAACCTTTCGCTCCTCATCCTGAACCACGCAACCCCCATCGTGGTCGGTCCGGGAGCGCAGGCGCTCGCCTGGACATCCCATGCCAGCTGGGTGCGCGAACCGGGCGCCGGGGGCGTACCCGTCCACACCACGGGGCCGCACCCGTTCCTCGCCATCGAGCCCGTGGGGGCCGGGGTCATCATCCTTCTTGCGGACCCGAGCCTGTTCATCAACGATCAGGCGCGCCGAGGAGATGGCATGATCCTTCTTGCAAACCTTCGCGCCTATGCGGAAACGGGGCGCACCCTGCTCCTCGTGGATGACAGCCACGGCGGAACCATGGACGTGGTGACCCTCGTGGCACGAAGCACGAGGGCATGGCCGGAGCCCCTGCGCCTTGCAGTCGGCGTGGCGCTGGTAGGGGTCCACGGGCTCATGGCCCATCGCGTCTTGACACCTCGCCGCGTCCCCGGGCCGACCGCATCCGACCACGCGGCGACGGCCGTTGAAGGGGAACGTCCATGATCCCGGTCCAGCCGCCGGCCGACGTCCGCGTGATCAGCCGGCATCTGGCGCGGGTGCGGGAGGAACTCGGACGTGTCGTCGTCGGATATCAGGACGCGGTGGATGAACTCCTTGTGGCACTCCTCGCCCGCGGCCACATCCTCCTTGAAGGCGTCCCGGGCCTTGCGAAGACCAGCCTCGCGAAAGCCTTCGCGGACACGTCCGGTCTCGACTTCCACCGGATCCAGTTCACCCAGGACCTGTTGCCGGCGGACGTCACCGGGCACTACTTCTTCAACCAGAAGACCATGGAATTCGAGATCCGGAAGGGCGCCATCTTCGGGAACCTGGTCCTCGCGGACGAGATCAACCGCGCGCCGCCCAAGACCCAGAGTGCGCTCCTTGAGGCCATGGAGGAGCGGCAGGCCACCATCGAAGGCCGCACCCATCCCCTGCCGGATCCCTTCCTCCTCATCGCCACCATGAATCCGGTGGACCAGGACGGGGTGTACCGGTTGCCGGAGGCGCAGCTCGACCGGTTCATGGTCCGGACCCGGCTCACGTACCTGGACCCCGAGGACGAGTTCCGGATGGCCGTGCGCCTTGCCGGGCCCCCGGTCCGCGCCGGTCGCCTCCTCGACGTGGGCCATGTCCTTGCGGCCCAGCGGGCCGCCGCGGGCATCGAAGTCGGCGAGCGCGTGCTGCGGTACATCCACGCCATCACCCTGGCAACGCGCCGCGACGAACGGGTGGCCCTCGGTGCCAGCCCCCGGTTCATCGGCCAGGCGACGGCGGCGGCGCGTGCCCTCGCACTCATCCGCGGGCGGTCCCACGTGATTCCGGATGACGTGAAACATCTCGCACCCAGCATCCTTGCCCACCGGCTTATCGTCGATGTCGACGCAGAACTCGCCGGGTCCACCGCGGACATCATCGTCCACCACATCCTCCGGCATGTGGTCGTTCCCAAGGGGGAGGACGTGGCGGTCGAAATCCGGGAGGCGATCCGCGAATGAGGGTGCGATCCACCCCGCGCGAACGGCGGTTCCTCGCCCTTGCGGGAGTCATGCTCGGCGTCGCCTACCTCAACGGATCCCCGTACCCGGCCCTCTTCGCCATGGGCTGCGTGATTTATCATGCACTGGGACGCGCGGCAGCCAACGCAGCCGTTGGCACCGTCCACCCGCGCGTCCGGTGTTCCATCCTCGGCGGGCCCACCGCCGTGGGCGTGGGGGTCGTGGTGGAAACCGTGGTGGACGGCATCGTCGTACCCGGTCTCGCGGTCCATGTGGAACCGCTCCGTGATCCCCGCTTCCGGATGGCGGCCCATGGGAGGGTGCCCGACGCCACCATGACGTGGCGCACCACACTCGTCCCGCTCGCCCGCGGCCGGATCCCGTTGCCGACACTCCGGGTCTCCATCGAGGACGCGGCGGGGCGGTTCCGCTTCGAGACCTTCGTGCGGGAACCGACCAGGATCCCGGTGCATGCAAGCGCAGACCGACAGCGAGCGGCGCGCGCCCTCGCCCGGAAGAAGCCGCTCCGCGCCACCCGGGCGAGCCCCCTCGGCCTCCTCCAGAAGGACCCGGTGTTCGACGGGCTACGCGAGTATGCGGCGGGCGACCGGCTCCGCGATGTGGATTGGAAGAGCCTCGCGCGCCACGGACGCCTCGTCACAAAACGGTACGAGGGCGAACACGAGGCGACCGTGATGCTCATCCTCGACACCTCGCGAACCATGCGCGAGCGCCTGGACGGGGAGCCGATGAGTCGTCTTGACCACGCCCTCGAAATGGTGTCCCAACTGGCCGAGGCCGCCCTGAACCAGCGCTACGCGGTCGCCGTCCTCGCCCATGATGAACGCCGCATCACGGCCCAACTCCCGCCGGGCGCCGGGCCCGCGCAGCTCGCCCGCATCCGGCGGATGCTCCTCGACCTTCCCACGGCAACGGTCGTCCACGCCCGACCCGACGCCGGGGCCTTCGATGCCCCGCCGCCCGACGGGGACGAACAGGTATTCGCCCGGGCGACCAAATCGATCCATGTTCGCGCAGCGACGCACGCACCCGGAATCCTCGACGCGGCGGGCCGGGCCGCTCGGTCCTTCGCCCCCGGCAGTCTTCTGGTAATCCTTTTGACAGACCTCGAAACCATGCCCGATGCGTCACTTGCGGCAGCCGCCCGGCTCACGAGGCTCGACCACCGTGTCATCGTGGCCGTGTTCGCCGCGGATTCCACCTGCGCCGGCGGCGGCGCGCGGGAGAACGACGAGGCGCGTGCCGCGCACATCGACGCGGCGTTCCGGGCGCGGGCGTGCCGCGTCGTCACTGTCCGGCTGGGCGACCTGCCCGACGGCATCCTCGATGCCGCCAATGGCGTGAGGGTCCGCGCCCGGGCCCGCCCCCACCCCCCTGGTTCGGGTCCTCCGCCGGAACGACCCCCGGAACGAGGGATGCCATGACGCCGCGGGCCGTCGGGATGGTGGCGGCGGTCGGTGCCACGTGTGCCGTTGCCGCATCCGGTGGTCCGCCGGCCGCCATCGCGCTCACGGGAGCCGGTTCTGTGGGGGTCCTCTGGCTCATGCGGGTCGACCGGGCCGAGCTGGCGGTCCTCGCCGCGGTCGGAACGGGCGCCCTCGTGCTCCCGACGCTGCCCATGACCACCGGCCGGGGCCTCGCCGCGGCGGCTGCTGCCGTGGCGGCGCTCCTCGTCCTGACGATGGCGGCTCAGGCACCGGCAGGCGGAACGGATCCGTTCCGG
>JBFILE010000148.1:0-9059 GCA_041599855.1 Thermoplasmatota archaeon | reverse complement strand
GGTCGACGTCCTCAGGTGGTGAAAAAAGTGGTTGCAATCATCGACTTCGCGTGGCTCATCCCCATCCTGCCCGCCCTCGCCGCCCTGATCATCACGTTCTTCGGCAAGTTCACCCCCGAAAAGGGCGGATGGATCGCCGTCTCCCTCGTGGGCGCGGCCAGCATCCTCGCCCTTCTCGTCTTCTGGGAAGTGCGCAGTGGCAACATCGCAACGATCGCCGCGTTCCAACCGGGTATCCAGGGACTCGGCGCCATGGAGCACGCCACCTTCGAGTGGTGGAGCACCGGCGACTACTCGATCACCTTCGGCCTGTTCGTGGACAACCTGACCGCGTTCATGCTGTTCATCGTCGGCATCCTGGTTTTCCTCATCGTGCTCTACTCCACCGGGTACATGCACGCGGAAGGCACGGCGCGCCGCCGCTACTACGCCGAGATCACCCTGTTCATTGCGGGCATGCTCGGCCTCGTCCTCGCGAACAACTACCTCATGCTCTTCATCTTCTGGGAGATCATGGGTCTCTGCTCGTACCTCCTCATCGGGTACTGGTTCGAGAAGCCGAGTGCGGCCGCGGCTGCGAAGAAGGCGTTCCTGACGACGCGCGTCGGTGACATCTTCTTCCTCGCCGGTCTCACCATCCTGTTCGTCCAGTTCAAGAGCCTCGACTTCGACGTCCTGTTCTCCCAGACCGTCGCGGACGCGGACCTCTGGTGGCTCGCCATCGCGAACGTCTGCATCCTCCTCGGAGCCGTCGGCAAGAGTGCCCAGTTCCCCCTCCACGTGTGGCTCCCGGATGCCATGGAAGGCCCCACCACGGTCTCCGCCCTCATCCACGCCGCCACCATGGTGAAGGCCGGAGTATACCTCGTTGCGCGGAGCTTCCCGCTCTTCGTGCAGACCCCGGAGATCCTTGCAGCCACCGCCGTCATCGGCGGGTTCACCGCCCTCTTCGCCGCGTCCATGGCCCTCTTCAACTGGGACCTGAAACGAGTGTTGGCGTACTCCACGCTCTCCCAGCTCGGCTACATGTTCCTCGGTCTCGGCGCCGCAGGAGCCGTCGCCTACACGACCGGGAACTCGGGGGACGCATTCGCCATCATCATGGCGGCCATGGTCTTCTCCACGTTCCACCTCTTCGCCCATGCGTTCTTCAAGGCCGGCCTGTTCCTCAGCGCCGGGAGCGTCGGGCACGCGGTCCACACGTACGACATGCGCGCCATGGGCGGCCTGCGGAAACACATGCCCGTCACGGCGCTCACCATGCTCGTCGGGTCCATTTCGATCGCGGGCGTGCCGTTCTTCTCGGGCTTCTACTCCAAGGACGGACTCCTCGAAGTCGTGATGTTCGCGGCCCACTACAACCCCATGTACTACGTCCTCTGGGGCATGGGTGTCCTGACGGCGTTCATGACGGCCTACTACATGTTCCGCCTCTACTTCCTCACCTTCGAGGGCGAGTACCGGGGCCACGGCTGGAAGGATGCGCGCATGGCCGCCATCGGCGCCCCCGCCATCGTTGACGATGAGGAACACGGGAGCGGCGACGAAGGCCACGGCCACGTCCACCTCCACGAATCGCCCGCCACCATGACGATTCCCCTCGGGATCCTCGCGTTCTTCGCGGTCTTCGGCAGCATCATCATGTTCTTCCTCCTCGGAGGTCAGGGTGTCGGGTTCCTTGCGAACAACGCCCTCGGGGAACTCGCCGCCGAGACCGGCCTCTCCGAGACCGCGCGCCACGCCATCGAACTCGTCGAAGGCACCCACGGTGTCGCCGGCATCCTGCACCCGTTCTTCATCCCCGTCACCTACGTGTCCGTGGCTGCCGCCTTCGGTGGCATCGCCCTTGCATGGTGGCGGTGGAGGCCCTCGGCGGTCCTCTCCGCCATCCGCGTGGACCACGAGGAAACCGGGTTCGTGAATCTCACGAAGCAGCGCTACCACATCGACCAGGCGTACAACTGGGTCCTTCTCAAGGGCGTGTACGGCCTCGCCCTCGTCGAAGCGTGGTTCGACAAGTACGTCATCGACGGCATCGTGGACGGCATCGCGACCCTGAACGTGAAGACCGGCGACGTGTGGCGCAAGGCCCAGACCGGCAACGTCCAGGATTACGCCATGGTGTTCGTCGCCGGCCTCGTGTTCCTCGTCCTCGCCATCGCGTACGGCGTGACCCTGATGAATCTCGCAAACGACTACGGGGTCCTCCCCGCCCTCTTCGGAGGTGGTGCGTAAGTGCTGCCATTCCTACCCACCAGCCTTCCCGACATCCCGAACGTCATCCCGTTCACGATTGCATGGGCCCTCGTGAGCGCCATCGTCGTCATGCTCATGGGGAACCGGGCCGCGCTCGCCCGCATGACCGCGCTCGTCCTGAGCATCCCGCCGCTGGCCGTATCCACCTACATGGCGATCGCCATCATCCAGGGCGATGCGGGGTCCTACATGTTCCGCACCACGTGGAGCTGGATCCCGGCTCTCGGGATCAGCGCGGACTTCGGCCTTGACGGGCTCGGCATCAGCATGTTCTGGCTGACGGCGCTCCTCACCACGGTGAGCATCGTGTTCAGTTGGGACGTGACGGAGAAGGCAGGTCCCTTCTTCGGCCTCATCCTCCTTGTGGAAGTGGCGGTCATGGGCGTGTTCAGTGCCCTCGACCTGTTCCTCTTCTACGTGTTCTGGGAGGTCACCCTCGTTCCCATGTACTTCCTCATCTCCATCTGGGGGGGTGCGAACCGGAAGTACGCGGCGATCAAGTTCTTCATCTACACGTTCCTCGCGAGCCTCGTCATGCTCCTCGGGTTCATGGCCCTGTACTTCGTGCAGGACGGCTCCCGGACCTTCGGATTCGAAGCCATCACGGAACTGGCGCCCGCTCTCGATCCGGGCTTCCAGAAGGTCGTGTTCCTCGCACTGTTCGCCGGGTTCGCAACCAAGTTCCCCATCGTCCCGGTGCACACGTGGCTGCCGGACGCCCACGTCGAGGCGCCCACGGCCGGGTCCGTCATCCTGGCGGGCGTGCTCCTGAAGATGGGTGCCTACGGCCTCATCCGGGTCGCGCTTCCCATGGCGCCCGTCGGTGCCCAGTGGGCCGTGCCCCTCATGTTCGTGCTCGGCGCCGTGAGCATGATCTATGCCGCCGTGATCTGCCTTGCCCAGCGGGACTACAAGCGACTCGTCGCCTACTCGTCCATCGGGTCCATGGGCCTCACGCTCCTCGGGATTGCGACCCTGAACCACATCGGCCTCGTCGGCGCCATGATCATGATGTTCGCCCACGGCCTCATCAGCCCGTGGCTCTTCATGCTGTGCGGCGTCATGCAGCACAACATCGGCACCCGCGACATCGACCGCATGGGCGGCCTCGCAACGAAGATGCCGCAGACCGCCGTGCTCCTCGCAGCCGGCAGCCTCGCGGGTCTCGGCCTCCCCGGCATGGCCGCGTTCGTGAGCGAATTCCAGATCTTCACCGGGGTCTGGGAAGCGTTCGGCATCCTGATCTTCATCCCGCTCCTGTACCTCGCCCTCTCGGCCGGGTACTACCTGTGGGCGCTGCAGCGCAGCATGTTCGGCCCCTTCGTCGAACACGAGGGCGTGGATTACCACCACGTGTACGACCTGAAGTGGTTCGAGAAGACCGCCATCTGGGTCCTCGTCATCGGCACCGTCATCTTCGGGGTCCTACCCGTGATCCTCACCGACCTGTTCAACGCGCCCGCAAAAGCGATCCTCGTTTCCCTGGGGGTGGCGTGAGTGATCCCCAACGAACTCTTCGCGTTCCTCCCCGAAGCGATCCTCGTGCTCGTCGCCATCGTGATTCCGGTGGTGGGCGCCTTCGGCGTGTCCCGGCACGTGATCGCGTGGATCACCGGAATCGGAATCGCACTGAGCGCGCTCTTCGTCGCGGCCACGGTCATGCCGGTGTCCGGCCTCGGGAACCTCCAGTTCTGGCCCCTTGACATCTTCTCGGCCGAGGATCTGAAGTGGATCACCGATTCAGGGAACGCCGGCAAGAACCCGGGATGGACCATCGTCGGCAACGTCTGGAACATCGACCCCTTCGCAGCCCTGTTCAAATGGGTGTTCCTCGGCGTCGCCTTCGTCGTGACGATTGCGAGCCCCAGCTACATGACCGGCCGCCACAACGGCGAATACTACGGCCTCCTGCTCCTTGCAACCGTCGGCATGATGGTCACGGCGAGTTCCCGCGACCTCATCACCCTCTTCCTCGGGCTTGAGACCGCGAGCTTCGCCACCTATGCCCTCGCCGGGTGGTTCAAGCGATCCCCGGATTCGGCCGAAGCGTCGGTGAAGTACTTCATCATCGGGTCGCTGTCGAGTTCCATCACCCTGTTCGGCATCGCGCTGATGTACGGGATCACGGGCTTCTACGGCAACGCCACCGTCACCTTCGACGGCATCGCGCAGATGGCCACCCAGATGACGAGCGTCCTTGCCGAGCAGCAGGTCCGATCCGGCGCCCTGATGCTCACGTACCAGACGTCCTTCGTCTTCACGTACCTCTTCCTCCTCACCGGGTTCGCGTTCAAGATCGCGAGCGTGCCCTTCCACATGTGGGCGCCCGACGTGTACGAGGGCAGCCCCACCACGGTGAGTGCATTCCTTGCTGCGGGGTCCAAGAAGATGGGCTTCGTGGGCCTCTTCAAGATCTTCCTCGTCGGCCTCCTTGCCGCGAAGGCGAACTGGGTGTTCATCTTCGCCCTCATCGCCATCGTGACGATGACGTGGGGCAACGTGGTGGCGCTCCGCCAGACCAGCATCAAGCGCATGCTCGCATGGTCCAGCGTTGCGCACGCAGGCTACATGCTCATCGCGATCCCGATCGCCACCGAGTATGCGGTCGCGGGCAGCATCTTCCACATCATGACCCACGCCGTCATGAAGTCGGGAGCCTTCCTCGTGGTCGCCGGCATTGCGACCGTCGGCATCGGGGATCGTCTCCAGGATTGGGCAGGACTCGGCAGACGGGCACCCGTCATGGCGGTGGCCATGGCCATCCTCATGATCAGTTTCGCCGGGATCCCGCCCCTCGGCGGATTCGCAAGCAAGTTCGTGCTGTTCAGCGCATCCATCGAAGCGGGCGGCTGGTTCATCGCATTGGCCATCGCCGGCATCCTGAACAGCGCCATCAGCCTGTACTATTACGCGCGCATCGTCCGCGCCATGTACGTGGATGAAGGCACGCCGGTGGGCCCGTACGCGCCGTCCCTGAAGATCCCCCTCGGGGCGACGGTCACGGCGGTCCTCACGACCACTGCGATCATCGTGATGGGCGTGTTCCCGCAACCGTTCATCGACTACTCGATGGCGGCCGCAGCCTCCCTCCTCGGGTGATGCCTGCGTTCCGCCCCGCGTGCGTTCTCGCGATCCTGCTCGTGGCAGGTGTTGGAACGGTGCCCGGGGCGGCCGCCCACTTCCACGACGGTCCCGTCCGCATCGGCGGCCACGAAGTCTGGGTGAACCAGACCACGGACGCATTGGATGTGACCGAACGGTTTGCCGTACGCAACGTCGGCAATGCGTCCTACCGCGGTGTCGTGTACCTTCTCATTGATCCGGCGGCGACGAACGTCACGATCGGACCGTTGGGAGGGGGACATGCCACTCCCCGCGCCGTGGGGTCCCTTCATGCCGTGGACCTTGAGGAGGCGGGCGTCGCAATCCCCCCCGACGGCGCCGCGGTCCTTGTGGCGGGCTACCGCATTCCCGGGCGTGCCTTCGAGAAGTCGGTGCTGTATGAAACGGAGCGTCTCGTTCTCCATGCAGCACCTCTTGCGGGTTGGCGGGCGACCGGTGAACCGATCCCCGCGGAACAGGGAATCCATGTGGTGGCACCGAGCACCACGAACCCACCTGTGTATTCCCTCGTGTTCGAAAGGGAGTCATCACAGGTGCCCACGTGGGCCATTGCCACAGGCCTGGCGGCGGCCGTGATCGGCGCAGCGTTTCTCGTGGACCGCTGGATGCGTGGGCGCCGGAGTTGACCGCTCCGGATTGCGGAAATCGTGGATGGGCCTGCGGTTCCGGGCGATGCATCGAAACCTATTAGCAAAACAAATCCGTGCATGCGCACGGGCCGCGGTTGGTGACGTTTCTACACCCCCTGAAATCACCCCCTTGAAACCCCCTACCCGGCCCATTATTCTTCATTTCCAGGCGTGAATGGGCGTCGTGGAGCCGTGGCGCCCGGGGTCAACCACCGCGCATATCCCGGGTCGCATGGCCATGATTGGCGGCATGCCAATTCTGCGAAGCCAACACGGTCTCGTGATGCAAATGGCGCCCTTTCCGTGAAATGTCACATATTCTGGTATGCCTCGAAGAAGCGGACGCTGCTCTCGATCCCCTTGTGGAAGTTGTCCACATCGAAGTGCTCGTTGGGGGCGTGGAGATTCTCATCCGGGAGGCCGAACCCCATCAGCACGGAAGGCACGCCGAGTTTCTTCAGGAACATCGCAGTGACCGGGATGGAGCCCCCTTCAGCGGTGAACAGCGGCGCCTTCCCGAACGCGGCTTCCATGGCGATGACGGCGGCCGAGACGGCCGGGTGATCCGGATCCACCTTGAACGGGTAGCCGCCCGAAAGCGACGTGACCTTGATGCGGACTCCCGGCGGTGCGACTTTCTTCGCGTACGCCTCGAATTTCCGGCCGATGTCCTCCGGGTCCTGATCGGCCACAAGGCGCATGCTGACCTTGGCATGGGCTTCGGACGGGATGACGGTCTTCGCGCCCTCGCCCTGGTAGCCGCCGTAGATGCCATTCACCTCGAACGTGGGGCGGGCTCCGACGCGCTCAAGGGTCGTGAACCGCGCTTCGCCGAAGAGTTCCTTCACGCCGAGTTCACGCTTGTAGCGGGTGTCGGAATGGGGTTGCTTCGCCAGGCTCGCCTTCTCCTTCGCGGACAGGCGCTTCACGTCATCGTAGAACCCGGGGATCCGGACCTTGCCCGTCTTCGGGTCCTTCATGGCTGCGAGAAGGTGCGCCACGGCTTCCGCCGGATTCATCACGGTGCCCCCGAAGGTGCCGCTGTGGAGGTCCTGCCTCGGGCCGGTCACATCGATCTGGTAGTAGGCGAGGCCACGCAGCGCCGTGGTGATCGCAGGCACGCCCTTCGCAGGCATGTGCGTATCCGAGATGAGGACGGAATCGCACGCAAGCAGCTTCTTGTTCGCGTTGATGAAGCGATCGAGGTTCTCGCTCCCGACCTCCTCCTCGCCCTCGATGAGGAACTTCACGTTCACCGGCAACCTGACGGTCGTTGCGAGGTGCGCCTCGACGGCCTTCACGTGGGTGAACATCTGCCCCTTGTCATCCGTGGCGCCCCGCGCGTACAGTTTGCCATCGCGGAGGGTGGGCTCGAACGGCGGCGAATCCCAGAGTTCCACGGGCTCCGGCGGCTGCACATCGTAGTGGCCGTACACCAGGACCGTCGGCGCGCCCGGCGCTCCCTCCCACGAGGCGTACACGATGGGGTGGCCCTTCGTCGGGAAGGTTTCCACGCGCTCCATACCCGCGCGTTCCAGGGACGCGGCGACCCACGCCGCCGCGCGCTCCACGTCCTTCGCGTGCTTGGACTGGGCGCTGACGCTCGGGATCCGCAGAAGCTCCTTCAGTTCTTCGAGGTGTGCATCCCTGTTTTTCCGCACATGCTCAAGGGGCAAGGAGGACATGGGGCCACGAATCGCGCGTTCCGGGATAATTCCTTGGGGTCGCGGGGCCGGTGAGCCTTCGGCGCTGGGGGGGGCGTCGCGCGTCCTCGGCCGGAAAACAATCCCGCACGGGGTTGAGGAAAAGCGCGGCCCCCAGTCCGGTCCCCTATTTCATTGGAGTGGGTTCGGCCCTTTCGCGCGACCACCCCCACCGGCCCTTCGGTCCCTCGGCCTTGATTCCCCAAGCATGGGGCATGATAGCCCGGAGCACGTTCTGGGGATTGCTGATCGTGATGCTCGACCTCGCCTACTCGAATGACGTGCCTGCCCCCGTCCGCGACATCCTTGAACACCACGCCCGGTCCCTCGGCCTGCCCCTCTCAAGCCTCGAAGCCGTCGGCGGCGACCTCGATGTCGCGGAACGATTCATCGTCGCGTGCGAGACTGGCCAAGGCCTCGCGTTCATGGATGCCGTCGACTCCGGCACGGCATGGTCCTTCGCGGTGCGCCACGGCCACGACGTGCCCGCGTCCGTCCTCCTCCACGACGGCTCCGTCATCACCGCGTGATCCGGCCCTCGCCCTCGGCAGGACTCCGGACGTCGACATTCCGAGGTCCCATGGACCGGTCAGCACCAATCCTCCCGTTTCCCTGCACTCGCGCCGGACGGGCCTGCCTGTTTCCCGCGTTGTCTGTCAACTCCGCTCAAAGAAAGCCACTAAATACTCCCGGCAACCGAACCGTTATCCTGCGGTCGGCGCCGCTGGAGGGTGAAACGGAATGAACCTCGATTACAATCCTGCAGTCAGTGCGCGCCTCATCAAGGAACTCGAGCGAAGGGTCCGACCCCTCGGCCTGTCCCTCGACACCCTCGAACTCCTTGGACAGGACACGCGCGTGGCCCTCGCATTCATCCGGTCGGCCCAGCGTGGCGAGGCCAGCGATTATCTTGCGCGGGTCGATATGGATGCCCTCCGCCGCATCCTCAGGGATCGGACGGCGGGACGCTATGCTCCCGAAGCCTCGAAGCTCGGCGTCGGTTCGGCAACGGGCTGAGGGCGTCGTTCGTCCGTCGGCCGCCCCCCGGCCCACCTGCCCGCGCGCGCAGCGCCGCGACCCGCCGCGCCGCTGCGGCGTGGGGTTTCGCTCCTGATCCGCCGTACTCAGGTGTCTCCCGCGGTGACGGATCGCTCGCGGCGGCTCGCCGGCGCACGACCTCGAACAGTCGGGGCTCGCCGCTGTCCTGTTCTCCCATTTTCCATCCCCTTCTCTTCCGGTCCCTCCCCTTTTTTCCATTCTCTTCCCGGCCCTGTCTTGTCCCTCCAACCCCGCCAAGTGTCGGGCCAGCGGATTCGCCCGGGCCACAAGGGGTGGGTGTGACAGTTGG
>JBFILE010000147.1:0-9133 GCA_041599855.1 Thermoplasmatota archaeon | reverse complement strand
GACGACGAACGACGACCAACGACGCCAACCCACGACGACGACATGATTGCCCGCCAGGCACCCGCGCATGGGGACTGACGCCCCCGAGGTCCCGACCACGCGCCAAAATGGATGTCCCCTCTTCCAAACACACTTATCCGCGCCGGTTCTGACGCCGCCTGTGCCCGCCCGCGTCACGCGCCTCGCCCTCCGCCGGCCCCCCATCACCATCCTCGCCGTCGCGGCCCTCTTCGCCGTCCTCGCCACCGGGTTCACCTTCGCCAAGAGCGCCGACATCGAAGACCTCTTCACCCCGAGCAACCTCGAAGAGACCCGCACCTTCGACGAGGTCGACGCCCGCTTCCCCACCGGAAAAGGACTCTTCGTCCTCATCCTCGACGACACGCCCGAATCCCCCGCCACCCTCCGCCGCGCCTGGGCCCTCTCCGACGCCCTCACCCAGGCCGACGGAATCAGCAAGGTCGCCGGACTGCCCGCCGTCCTCGCCGCGCGCCTCGGACCCCTTGATGGCGCATCCGACACACAGATCACCGGCGCACTCGACGCCATGCGCGCCGGACGCCCCGACATCATCGACCGCTTCCTCGCCGACGACGCACTCCTCCTGCTCATCACCGCCGAAGACGCCCACTCCGACGCCGCCATCGTCGAACAGGTGGACGCGACACTCGCCGCCTCCTGGGATGGCCCCGACGGAACCGCATTCGCCGCCGGCGGCCCCTTCCTCTCGGAAGCCATCAAGGAAGCCGGCGACTCCGACGTCCGCGTCCTCATGCCCCTCGCCCTCCTTGCCATCCTCATCATCCTCGCCGTCGTGTTCCGGCGAGTCTCCGACGTCGCCATCCCCTTCGTCATCCTCCTCGCCAGCCTCGCCTTCGCCTTCGCAACGCTCCCATGGCTCGGCGTCCCCTTCAGCCCCCTCGTCTTCAGCGTCTCCCCCGTCATCCTCGGCATCGGCGTCGACTACGCCCTCCACTTCATCCATGCCGCGCGGCACACCCCGGAAGGCACCACCATGGCCGACGGCCTCATCCTCGCCGCCGAGGAAACCGGACGCCCCATCCTCTTCACCGCCATCACCACCATCGCCGGCTTCCTGACATTCCTCCTGAGTTCCACTCCACAAATCCGCTACTGGGGCCTCCTCATCAGCGCCGGCACCCTGTTCGCGTGGCTCCTCACCTTCACCCTCCTCCCCGCCCTCTACGCCCAATTCGCGCGCGGCGGCGCCCGCGGACGCCAACCCCCCGAAGGCGGATTCACCGCCACCATCCTCAACGGCATCATCACCCACCGCCGCGCCACCGCCATCACCCTCATCATCACGAGCATCGTCATGGCCGCGAGCGCATCCTTCGTCCACATCGAAGCGCAGGCCGCCATGCCCGTCACCGAAGGCAGCGAAACCGCCAACCGCCTCGACGCCGTCGAAACGCGCTTCGGCGGATCCACCGTTGCCATCGTCCTCCTCACCGGCGACCCCTCCTTCATGATGGAGGACGCGGACGAACTCTCCGGACGCCTCGGCGCCATCCCCGGCGTCGGCTTCGTGGACAGCGTCACGACACGCGCCCGCGCCGCCGCCAACGGCACCCTCACCCAACAGGCGTACGACGGCACGGTGCAAGCCGCCGACGATATCGTGGACGACAACGGCATGCTCATCACCTTCAGCTACGAGACCCTCGACGAACTCCGCATCGTCAAGGCCGCCCAGCAGGAAGTCTCCGAAACGTCGACTTCCGCAAAACTCACCGGCCGCGGCGTCATCCAGGCCGTCAGCCGCGAACAGGTGGGCGCCAACCTCGCAACCAGCACCGTCATCGCACTCGCATTCGTTGCCATCGTGCTCTTCGCTCTGTTCCGAAGCCTCCCATGGGCCCTCCTCGCCTTCGCACCGCTCCCCGTCATCATCCTCTGGCAGATCGGTTCACAAAGCGCCATCGGACTCCCGTTGAACCCCGTCACCGGCATCGCAAGCGCCATGGTCATCGGGATCGGCGTCGACTACAGCATCCACGTGAGCGAGAAGGCGCGACGGGCCCTTGCCACCGGGGTCAGCGGCGTCGACGCCGCCCGCATCGCGCTCCGGAGCGTCGGACCCCCCGTGATGTTCGGCACACTCACCACGATCACGGCATTCGTGATCCTGTCCTTCTCGGCCCTGGAACCGTTGAGCCAGTTCGGGCGCGTCGCCGCCCTCGTTGTCGGGAGCGCCTTCATCGTCAGCCTCGCGCTCGTCGCCACCGTGGTTGCCACGGTTGCGCGACGCCGCCCGGACACCAACAAGAGCCGGGATGACCCGGACCTCGTGCCCGTCGCTGCCGCGACCGAACGGAACCCCCGCGAGTGACGGGTCGGGCAGCAGGGCGCCAAGAGCCCCGCTGCGATCCCCGTACAAGCATGCCGGATACCGGGACATCGGAACGCGCGTCCTGGGGCGACGCGCGTGGACGGAACGCAGCGATCACCCGAGGATCTCGCGCGCCTTCCCCACGTCATCCACTTCCACGACGATGTCCGTGCCCATGCCGTACGCGGCCCTCTGGACCATGGCATGGTTCACCTGGATACCGGCCGCCCGCAGCTTCCGGACGGCGTCCGCGAATTCGCCCGGCTGGTTCGGGCGGGTGATCGGGAACGCTTCATGGGTGGTGAACGCAACACCCACGGCGCCCAGGATCCCCGGCGCCTTCTCGTCATCGTCCACCGCGATGCGGAGGATGGCATTGCCAAGGGCCAGGCCGAGGATGTTCACGTTCGCTTCCCCGAATGCCGACGCGACCTCCACGAGGGCGTCCGGACGATCCTTCAGCGGAATATGGTACGTGAGGCTCATGGACGCCCGACACCCGCCCGCCTCCTTGAATCCTTGGCCGGACCCTGGGCCCGCGCGTCCGTCACGGACGGGGCCGGCGGCGAGGCGGCACGACCCACGGACCAGGGCGGCCGACTGGGATCCATGGGCCTCTACGGGCTCGCTGGTCTTGCACCATAAGCGGCAACAATCCCGATCCCCACGACTCCCCGTTGAGCGGCATCCGGGCGCGAAACGGAAGGGGTGCGGGATCGGACCATGCCATGGCGGACCTGGTCGGGACCGTGATCGTCCTTGCGGTCACGGTCACCCTTGTGGCTGTCCTTGCAACGACCCTTCTCAGCGGTGACGCGCCGGATGCGCCCGTCCCGGACCTCATGCGCGTCGAAGCGGCCGTGAAAGCCGGGGAAGAGGTCGTGCACCTGCGTCATGCCGGTGGCGACCCCATCGGAAAGGGGGATGTGCGCGCCATCGTCCTCGTGAACCGCATCGTCCGTTTCGACGGCCCCCTCGGCGCGCCGGGAACCACATGGGAGTTCGGGAATGCGACAGACGTGGGGCCACTGGCGATCCCGCTGCCCGCGGGCGCGGACGTCGAGGTCACGTTGGTTGCGACCCTCCTCGGCCACGTCATCACGACGGTGGTTTCGACCGTCGCCGACGATATGCCGCCGGCCGGCACACCGGCCCTTGTCGAGGTGACATTCGCCACCGGCACCAACACCAGCCAGGCGTCCGGGGGCGACACGGTGGCCGTCCACGCCAACGTCAGCCACGCGAACGGCCGCAAGTTCATCCACCTCGTCCGCGCCGACGTGGCCATGGCCGGGGTCCCGCGATTCACGATGACGGACGATGGCGGCGGCGCGGACATGGTCCCGGGTGACGGGATCTTCACGGGAATCTTCGCGGTTCCGCCCGGCACCCCCCTTGCCACGTACAACGTCACGGTCAGCGCCGTGGACCTCGACGGGATCGAAGGGACCGGAAACGCGACCGTGGTCGTCGTGGACAGCCTTGTCCCCCCGGGCCGGTCCGGCCGTCTCCTCGTCACGGGCACCGTCATCGATGGGCTCCCGTCGAGCGCCAACGCCACCACCCTGCTTCTGCGAAACCTCACGTGGGACAACGGAAAATACGACAAGATCCAGGACGACGTCATCATGTTCCGCATCGTCGACAACGCGAGCACCATGTGGACGGCCGTGATGGTGTTCGACAAGGGTGACAACGACACCGTCGTCAAGATCAAGGAGTTCAGCACATGGAGCGTGAACGGCGGGTGCCGATGGCGGCCCACGGGCCAGTATGCCGCCGACTCACTCGACATCCTCTTCCCCGAGAACAACCCGGGCATGGGCACGCGGGACGAGGGCGGATACGTGCCATCCGGATTGCCGGCGTGCAGTGAACTTTCGCCCGGTGTGTTCACATCGTCCTACCAGAATGCCGGCATCATCGACCCCGCGGTGCTCGTGGTCACCCATGTGGGCGACCGCGACCTCAAGATCGACTACACGTCGCTTGTGACCGCGGAACTCGAAGCCGACTGAGGTCGATCAGAACGCCAGCCGGACCGGACCCGGACCGGGCCTCCGAACCCCGCGGAACGCTTCCGCACCCTTCGGCGCGTGCCGGGTCGCCGGTGACTCACGGAGGGGGGCGCGCGCAAGCGCAAGCCCACCCGATGCGGGCGCCCGAGGGGGCGGGGCCGCGGGCAGGCAAGCGACCCGTGAAGAGCACACGGCCTCCGCAACGTTCCTAAGCAGCGAGTCCTCTCCAGGCCCGGTTCCCCATGCCCACTGATGTCCTCCAAGGCTTCATCCTCGACCTTCCGAATGAACCGGGTGCGCTCCACCGCGTCACCGTGGAACTCGCCCGGGCGAACGTGAACATCCAAGGCATCGGCGCCTCCGTCGTCCACGGCCGCGGCGTCATCGGCCTCGTCGCCGAGAACGACCTCGAGACCCGCCACGTCCTCGAAGAGGTCGCCGAGAACGTGCGCGCCGTCCAGTTCCTCACCGTGAAGACGCAGAACGCGCCCGGCGCCCTCGACACCGTCCTCACCCTCATTGCGAACGCCGGCCTCAACGTGGTCAGCCTGTTCCCGCTCGTCACCCCCGAGCCCACCATCGCCATGGCGTTCGATGACGCCGTCAAGGCGCGCGAAGTGCTGCGCGACCTCTGAAGGCACCCGGGGACCTGCGGGCGCGCGCGGTCGCGCCCCTGCCCTCGCGGGGCCGCGCCCTCGTCCGCTTCCCGCGGAACCTCCCTGGTCCCGGCCCCGCGGCGACCCCCCGCGCGCGATGCCGCCCCGGCAGCCCATCGTGAACCTGCACGTCGATGGGATGATCCGCCGCGCATCCACGTCCGCCGGCCTTCCCCGCGCTCCCCATCCCGGCGGTTCCGCCACTCTGCCGGTGCCCACCGGGAATATCCCGTGGGGGCGGCGTTCCGGGGATGCCTCCTCCAAGGGGCGAAGGTGCGTCTTGTCAAGCTTCTGGAGCCTTGCCCCAGTCCTCGCCCAGCTCGCATGGTGCCTCTCGACGCTGCCGGCGGTCCGGACCATCGTTGCGGCGCGGCGCAGCGACCAGCACAGCGTGCTCGCCCACGGCGGCAACGTGGCCGGCGCCGTCGTCATGCTCGCGTACGCGTGGTTCGGCACCGGCGACCCCGGACTCCGGGTGGGGACGATGGTGGGCGCCCTCACGGCTCTCGCGCTCTTTTCCATGGTTCTCCGGTACCGGTCCCGGGCGCCCGCGGCGCAGCCCCTCGACGAGCCTGACCGGACCGGCGCCGGTGCCGCGGCGGCCGGCCTCACATCGAGGCTGCGAGGTAATCCACGTCCGTGACCGATTCGGCGCCCACGTCGATGCCGCGGCCCGCGTCCTTGAAACCGGCAATGGCCGCGTGGGATTCGACCCGGATGGGTGTCGTCCATGCACCCATCGGAAACAGGACGTAGTCGCGGGAATCGACGCCGCGCCCGTCATGTCCGGAGCACGAGGACTGCCAGTGAAGGATGATCGGTTCCGCGTCCGTCCGGGGAACAGGATCCGGGTCCTCATCGGGCAGGCGGGCCGGTTCCCCGTTCCGGACCACGATGACGCCCGGCCAGTCGCCGCCAATCGGTGTGAGCACAAGCTCCCCGCCCTTCGCCGTCGACGTGTCACACGCGCCCAGGACCTCGGGGTCCCCGGTGCCACGGGGGTACGTGGTGACGGACGGATGATCGGGGTCGCACGTGTTCCGCTCCGCGTCGAACTGGTCCGTGGACGGATCGCAGATGTCTCCCACGTGCTGGTCCCCGTTCGCGTCCATCCAGAGGTGGACGTCCCCCATGAATCCGAGGATGACGGGGGCCGACCGCGCGCCGGACCCGGAATTCGCGGCGACCGGATCGAAGGACATGGACGTGCACGATGCCGGGTAGCCCACCCCGGTGCTCGTTCCGGGAACAGTCGCGGAGGCCCCGGCACACGCCTTCGTGAACGCCGTCGCCTCGAACCAGAAATGCCATGCCTCCTGGAACGCGGGGTACGAGTTGTACGACCCCACACGGTCACCGGATCCGCCGAAGAGCGCGCGTCCCTCATGGTCGTCCTCCGCGGTGTTCGGCTCCTTCGGCGTCCACGGGGACAGCGGCGTGGAGAACGCGGTCTGGAATCCGAGTGCAAGCACCTCGAAGGCCGCCGTGAACGCCAACTCGTAGGCCGGTTGGACCATGGGGAACACCGCGTTGTACGCATCGAACACGAACCCGGTGGCGCCGCCCGTGTCGGGTGCCTGCCCGAACCGGAGCGCACTCGCGTACAAGGATTCCAGGTCCGGACTGACGGCCTCGTAGCGGTCCACATCGACAAGGGCCGCGGGATCGTCGGGATCATACCCGAGGGGGGTGCCGATGGCCCGCTTGGCGCCGGCCAGGGTGAACGTCTGCACCGTGGCGAGAAGGCCTCCGTCGACCGACGGGGTCGACCGCTCGCCCACCCACGCCTGCTCCGTTTCCCCTGCGTTCGTCCGGTCGAGGAGTTCGCCGTGGTTCGCGTACCCGTCGAGGTTCGTGGCGTTGCCCGCGCCGTAGATTGCCACCCGCGGCGCCGGGAGCACGTAGTGGATGATGCTGACGGGCGTCCCGCTCCCGAGGCCCTTCCATGTGAACTCGTCGCCGCCGCATGGGGACCCGTCGCAGGCCCGGTCATGGACATCGTCGATGACGCCGTTCGTGTCGGTATCCCGCCACCAGCCGTACCACGCGCCCACATGGAGGAGTCCCGGAAGGAGCAGGTCGCTGCGGCCCGCGGTGTCCGCGGTCGCGAACGGCGGAAGCACATCGCTGCCACTTCCCGGTCCGTCCGCTCCCACGCGATTCCCCATGCGGGCATCGAGGAACAGGGTGCCGGAGCCGGGGTCACGACCGGTTTCCACCACCCGGTTCACCTGCCCGTCGAGGAGGTTGCCGGGGATGCGGAGGACGGCATCATCCGGTTCCAGTGTCCGCCGCGCCGTATCATCCACGGCGCCGTCGTGGAGGGTCCAATGGGTGGCCGAGACCGCGGGCACGCCGGATGCGATCAGGACGACGACGAGGAAGATGGTGCCGGGAAGTGGCGGACGCTGGATCGGAACGATGCCTTGTGAGCGCAGGCTGAAGCCTCCACCCGCAAGCTGCCCCATGAGCCCATCACCTTTTGCCCGTTTCACGCCCCCGCGACGGTCGTGCGGAACCGGTTCGGTCGACGGCGCACGAGTTCCCCGCATGTCAGGACCTCCACGTCCCGACCCGTGAGTCGCTTCACGAGGTCACGGACCTCGAGGCGATGCACATCCCCGTCCGCCGTCACGATGCCCGTGAATTCCGCGTGCTCGATGAGGGCCTGGGCGAGGCTCAGGTCCGCGTCACTCGGGCGCTTGCCGCCCTCCGCCACGATGCGCTCGCGCGCGAGCATGAGCTCCGGGTGCGGCCTGCCGGTGGGGACGACCCCGAGCGTCGGTGGGGTCCGGTAGGAGTGGCGCAGTTCGTCACGGACCCGGGTCGTCGTCCCGATGGTGTAGTCGCGGTCGGCACCTGCCACGAAGACGGTGGCCGGGCGGTTCGCGTCCCCCGCCGCGTCGATGAGCACGTTCGCGTCCACGAGCCAATGCTTCACCGGCTTCGCGGGTGCCGACCGCCGCCGCGGCATGGGTTCGAGCGATGGCACATGCTCCGCGACACATGCAATGACATCGCCCCCGATGCGCTTGCAGGGTCGGGGTGTGCCGCGGACTTCCCGGACGCGGAATGCGGTGGCGTTGCCCCGGGCCTCGCACATCGCGGTGAGGGCGCATCCGGCGCACGCCTTTCGCTCGTAGACGGGGAGGTCCGTGGCGATGGTGCCGGGGACGGCTTCGGCGGTCGGGATGAGTTGGATGGGGCGGAGGGCGTCGGGGCGCATGCCTCTTTGTTGTCTGGACCCGTCAACTAATTCGTGTCGGATAGTTTCATGTGTCGTCGAACAGACTCCGGGGTGCGGGTGTCCCGGTCGCCCGATCGCCGAACGGCAAAGCCATGATCGCGCGCCCGCGCGTCGCGCCCGCCGCGTCGATTTCACCCCTGCAGCCTCAATCGAGAACGATCTCACACAGGCCCCGGGAGGCCTGCCGCCATCCCGCATTCCGGAAGAGGCAGGTCTCGAACCCGAGGTCCACGAAACGGTCGAGACTCTTCGACTCCGTGTGGATGGGTGCTACCCTGCGGGGGGCCACGCGCGTGATGAGGTCCGCGAGGTCCACGCCCGCCGCATGGCCGCTCACGTGGGTGGTGCCGTCGAGGTGGCCGGACGTGGCGTCCCCGTCGGATCCGCCCGTGATGTTGTGGTCGAGGCCGAAGTGGTCCATCCAGCGGGTCTGGCGCGCAAGGTCCATCGCCATCTCCGCGTTGTACGGTTCGGTGGCGCACCGGATCCAGCGTGATCCCTTCGGCGGATCGAGGTCGAAGAGTTCCGGGGAATTCCAGTACGTGAGGTGGACCATGAAACGCTCGGGGTGCGCGCGGACGTCCGCCGCACGGGCGCCGCGGCGGAAGTGGGCGAGGGCGTCATCGAGGAACCCCTCGTCGCCGTCGTCCTTCGCGGCCTTCATGCTCTTTGCGCCCCACGCCACATTGTACCCCTTCTCGTGCTTGTCGTAATCCTGCTCCCGGTACGCGAGTGCGCCCTTGCGGCGCAGGTACGTGCGCACGTTCCCGTAGGATTCGATGGCCTGCGACGGTACATCCGGACGGCCTTCAAGCCGCTTCAGGAGGAACGCGAGGCGCGGGTCCACGAGGAGGGTGCG
>JBFILE010000146.1:0-9283 GCA_041599855.1 Thermoplasmatota archaeon | reverse complement strand
TGGGCAACTGGTCCACGTTTGTCTGCGTCGGACAATCCATCAACACAGCGGGCACGGGGAGCACGAAGACACAGCGGGCTTGAAGCGGGCGGGGCGGGATGTGAGTGTCCGTCGCCACGGCGAGGCGGTCACCCTGGCCGGCGTCATGCGCCGTCATGCGGCGAGCCATTCCGCAGGCCGGGATCCGGAAGGTGGGCATCGCCCGCCTTTGTGGGGTGGGCGCGGGGATGCCCGGCACCGCCACGACTGCATGCGGCCGACCTGGAAACCCCGCCGCGTGAGGCGACAAGGCTTAAACGGCCCGCCTCGCTCGGGTGGCCCGATGGTCGAGTCCCTCACCCTTGGAGCCACCCACCTCTCCATCGTGTCGTCCGTTCCGGGACGGCCCGGGGAAGGCCGCCGCGTGCGCAGGGAAGTGGAAGCCCTCGACCCGAACGTGGTGGCGTGCGACTGCGACATGGAGATGGCGCTCGCGCTGGGCCGTGCAGCTGCCGAGAACAGCTTGCCGGTCGACGGGTGGGTCATGCGCGCCTTCCGTGAGGCCAATGGCGCCCGGACGGCCGCTGATATCGAGGACCACGCGCTCCTTGGTGCTGCCCGCGCGGCCCGCAAGACCGGCGCGACCCTCGTCCCCCTCCACCCGGCATCCCGGAAGCCCGGACTCGTCCGGCGCGCCGGCATCCTGCGCGCCCTGCGCAAGCCGCTGACCGCGAAGGATCCGGAAGCGCGGGTGCGCGAATTCGATGAGCGGCTCCGGCAGATCCCGGATCTTGCCGAGGTTGAGACGGCATCGGATGCCATGTCCGTCCGCCGGATCCGGGAGATCCTGTTCGAGGATCAGGCGACGCGTGTCGTGGCGGTCCTGTCCGCACCGCGGGCGGCGCGCCTCGTGGATCGCCTCACGCGGAATGCCACGGATCGTGAAATGGCGCGGGTGGAGTTCGCCATTGAAGATGGGGATGAATGACGTGCAGACGACGTTCCTGATCGTGCGCGCGGATGATCTGAAGGCCCACGAGGAGTTCGTGGAGGACAAGGTTCCGGGTCTCCTTGAGAAGATCCGGAGCGACGGGATGATCGCCAAACCGGTGGTCATCGACAAGCGGACCCTTGTGATCCTCGATGGCCACCACCGGTTCGAGGCGTTGAAGCGTCTCGGCATGAACCGCATCCCGGTGGTCGCGGTGGATTATTTCGATCCCGCGATCCGCGTGGGCACGTGGCGCGAGGGCGAGGATGCGCCGACGAAGGACGAAGTGCTGCGGCGAGCACTCGAAGGCCGCTTGTTCTCGCCGAAGTCCACGAAGCACGAGGCCATCCACGGGCTGGAAAGCGTGCCCGTGAAACTCGCGGACCTCGTGGCGTGACCCGGATCGACGGGGCCGGGATGGCGCGGATGGTTCACCACGCGGTGACAACCGGGGCCACGTCACCGGTCCGGACGGACGAGCCTTAAGCCCTCACCCGCGAAGGACGGTGCGGGAGGCATCAGCCTGACCATTCCGTTCCGCATGCCGGAGGCCCGGGGTTCGACCCCCGCGGCGCCCCGCACCCGCCGATCCCGCATCCGATCCGTCTTCGCAGCGTGCCTCATGATCTCCGTCACGGTGGTTGCGCCCATTCTGGGGCCTGCTCCCGCCGTGGGCGCCGCGGCCGGCGCGGCCGGCGCGGCATCGTTCCTCGGACCCGAACCACTTTGCACGTCGGATCGGCTCGACCTCATGATCCTGCTTGATGCCTCCGGGAGCATGGGTCCCGAGATCGCGGAACTTCGGAACGGCCTCTCCGGCCTTCTTGCCGACCTTTCCCTGCACTACGACGTGCACGTGGGACTCGTCGTGTTCGGCCATCTCCTCAACGGGGATCCGGACAACCAGTCCCCCGTGCGCGTGGACGGCCTGTTGAACACGAACGTGACCGTGCCCCTCGGCGCGGACGCCACGCCGGTCCAAGGCCTCCTGGACCTCCTTGCCGGGAATGGCCAGTGGGAACCGTGGGGGGATGGCATCGACATCCTGAACCATGATGTCGCGTGGCGCCCCGGTGCCCTGCGGATCGGGCTCATCGCGACGGATGAACCCGTGAACGAGGGCCGCCGCATCCCGGGGCCGCTGAGCCGCACATCCGGCTCCTATTTCGACGGCCCCGAACTCCATGCCGCAACCGACCTTGCGGCGTCGAACGGCATCCGCCTCGTCGGCATCGACACGGCCGGCGGCGGACTCGTGAAGACCCAGCTCCAGACGGCCGCTGCGAAGACCAGCGGGGCCTATGCCCACCTCCCCCACGGGAGCGGTGACCTCGTCGCGACCGTGAAATCCCTCATCCTCGCCATCTCGTCCGAAGCGTACCGCTCCGCATCCGCGGCCGGGCTCGTGAACCACGTGAACGTGCCTGCGAACCCTGTCCTCACCGTCGCACCGTCCGCAAGCCTCGAAGCGCCTGCAACCAGCCCTGCCGCGGAGGATCGGGAGCGACTCATCCGGGTGCCGGTTCCCGCTTCGGCCGGTGGCGGCCACGTGACCGTGCTCGAAAGCCGCGCAGCGCACGCGGGCACCGCGAGCGCCCTCCACGCGCGAGCGACGGCCAATGCGTCCCGCGTCCTCCTCCTTGGCGGCATGGTCGAGGTCGGCGCGGTTCATGTGGACGTGCGCGCCGACCGCGCGACCGGCGTCCCCGGAACCGCCGTCAATGACCAGTCATTCCTCGCGGACGTGCGCGTGGGCACCCTGCACATCCCCCTCGTGACGACGCCGCAGTCGATCCCCATTGCGGGCATCGGCACGCTGCACCTCCTGTACACGGTGGAGCGTTCGCCCGGTGCCCAGGACCCGGCAATCCACATGGAAGGCATCCGGCTGGAAACGCGCACGGCCTCCGCCCGGACGGTCCTGTCCGTGGCGGTCGCGGAAGCTGCCGTCGGGTGCATGCCCGTGAAACCGCCGCTGATGCCTTGGCGTGACGATGATGCCGGGCAGGGCGGGGACGCGGGCGCCTCACCCGGGAATGCGTACCCCATCGCGGCCCCGGCGCTCGTTGCGGGACGCCTCGGCGCGGGGAGCGACACGGTGGATGCGTACCGCTTCCATAGCAAGGGACCCGGGGAATCGATCTCGCTCACGGTGACGCCTGCGACACGGGCGGACACGGTGCTCACCGAAATCCCGGCGTCCGCCCCGGCGCTTCCCGCGTACGCGACATCCTCGACGACCGTGGACCTCCCGTCCCTCGCGGTGGACCTCCTTGACCCCACCGGGACCGTTGTCGAGACCAGGTCGGAGACGGGCGGCGTGCCCGTGCATCTCGAGTTCAATCCGCACGTGGCGGGGTCGTGGACGGCGCGTGTCCGGCTCCTCACACCCGGGATCGCAAACTACAGCCTGGCCCTTTCGGCGCCCCCGCTCGTGGTCCTTCCGCAGGATGGAACCCTGTCCGGAATCGACCTCCCGGACGGGTGCGGCAGTGGCCCCGTGATCGATCCCGGCGTGTATTCCGGGACGCTTCACGGGGCGGACTTCGCGGACGCGGTGCGCCTTGACCTCGTGGCCGGCGATGCGCTCGTCATCACCATGAAGGCGAGCGAGAACGTGGACGGCGCCGACTTCGGCATCCGGTTGTACGAGCCGGGCTGCGGGACCCCGCCGCGCGTCGGCATCACGGCGGGGCCCGATGGCGCACCCCACGTGATTGCGGCGTCCAGCGTCCCGGTGAGCGGGTTGTATACGCTGGTCGTGGTGCGGGAGAGTCTCGCGGTCGGGAACTATCACCTCGGGATCGCCAAGGCGGCGGTTTGAGGACGGCGCACGCAGCGACCGACCCTGAGAAGGCGACGACAGACGGGGGTGCCGTGGATGGTGGTCGTGGACGTGCGCGGCACCGCCCGCGCGGCCACGACCCCCGGCCAACCACCGACTCCGGAGTCTGCCAGCTGCGACCGCCGCCCGCCACGACAACCCCGCCCCGCACCTCATAGTCCGGGCAGGACGAACACGCTCACGGAGCGCACCACGCTTGCGCGGCCGACCACGTCGTATGCGAGCACTTCAAGGATGTGGGATCCCGGCGTCTCGGTCGCCGTGTTCCACCACCAGGTGGGGCCCACGGCGCGCTCGACACCGTCGACGCGGAAGACGATGCGATCCACGCCGCTTGCGGAATCGGAGGCCGTGGCGCTTGCGAACAGGGGGCCGCTTGCGATGACGGGTCCGCGACCCGTGTTCGTGATCTCGGCGCCGCCCATCCAGATCTGTCCGCCTTCCGGGCTGAGGATGGTGGCCGTCGGCGGGTTCAGGTCGATCTTGAACGCGGTGCTCTGGGGCGCCTCGTTGTTGCCGGCGTTGTCCCGCGCGTGGTAGCGGAGGCTGTGGGGACCCTCGGTCGCGAAGGTGGTGGTGCCCGGGTACCCCACGATCCAGAAGGGCCCGCCGTCGATCCCGGCGTAGGTGGTGAAGTGGCCACTCAGGGGGTCGGAGACCTCGTAGCCGAAGGTCACGGGCGTCGTGTACCAGCCGGATGCGTGGCGCGTGCCGGAGTTGACCGTGAGCCGCGTCTCGGGAGGCGTGCGGTCCACGCCGTACACGCCGCTCGTTGCCACACGGTGGCCGACCTTGTCCTCGGTGAATGCGTCCACCGCGTACAATCCCTCGTTGTTCAGGAAGACGCCGCTCAGGTACGGCCCGCCGTTCGCACGCACGCCGTAGGTTCCGACGCCGCTCTGCTGGTCGGCGGGGACCACGACGAGGGTGACGGCGTCATGGAACCAGTTGTTGCGACCGGCGGCCCAGTACGGCTGCGCATCGAGGCGCACGGTGGGCGGCGTCGAATCGAGGCGGAACGTCTCGTTGTAGGGGGCTTGCTCGTTGCCGTTGTTGTCCACGGCCCAGAACGTGAGGTGGTGGTACCCGTTCTCGAAGAGGCTGTACCCTTCGCCGAGGGACGGGAGGAGTTCGCCGCGCGGGCCGTCGCGGACCCAGGTCCTCGTCCCGAGGATGCCGCTCCCACCCCCGTCGTCGGCAGTCGTGAAAGTGAGGTACAGGGGGCCCTTGCGCCAGCCGTTCGCGACCGCGGGCGCGCTCGCTACCACGGACGAGGTCGGCGGGTTCCATTCGCCACCGAGGAACACGTGGTCGAGGGCGAGTCCGGGGCCGGTGTCGCGGTCCACCCAGATGCTGGCGGCGCCCGCGAATCCGACGGCTTCGCCGGCTCCGAGGCTGCGGGCGGTGCCGTTCTCGCGGACGAGGACGACCTCCCGGGAGGTGATGCGCGTGGTGAGGATGTGGGCGCCGTCGAAATGCAGGCGGCCATAGGTCATGTCGGGGTGGCCGATGAGGCGGGTCGGGCCGGTGGCGTTCACGATGCGCAGGGGCCCTCCCTTCGTGAAGATGTCCCCGGTCGTCGCGTATGCGAGGTCGCCGCCCGAGAAGTCCGCACTCATGGGACCGTTGTTGTCGGGCACGATGCGTTCCCACCCTGTCGTCGCGTTGCGGAGGACGAGGCTCGTGAAGGTGCCCGTGGGCGGGCGCACGTGGGCCACAAGATCGCCTTCCATGGCGAGGGGGCGGCCGGGGAACGATGCGACCGGGATTCCGGCGGTAGTGTACACCTCGACCGTGCCACCGGTGGCGTTGAATGCGGCGACGCGGCCGCCTTCGAGGACGGGCGCCGTGAGCTGGTGGCCGATGGCGGCGTCGCCACCGGTGCCGGCATCGAACACGCGGAGTCCGGTGGTTGCGGGGTACGCGACGCGCGGATGGTCCACGGCGCCGGTGAGCCCCTTGCAGGATTGCCCGGAGTGGGTGGCCAAGGCCAGACGGCTGGCCGTGAGCGGTTCAAGGAGCACGATGGTGCAGGTCGTCGGATACGCGCCTTCCGGGTCGTTGATGACCCCGGTCCATTCGGACACGAGCACGAACGCGCCATCCGCATCGAGCACGCGCGCATACGCATGGGTCGCAACGCGCGTCGCGGATTGGTGCGTGAAGCCGGCGCTCAATGGTGCAACCACAAGGAACGATACTGCAAGCGCGAGGGCGAGCACTGCCCTCGGCTGGCCACCGCTCAGCCATCCCATAAGGCAAGGAAAACCCGCGCGGGGTGGTTAAAGACTCTCGGTGGTGTGTATGACTCATCCTCGCACAGGTCCGGGATTTCGTCCCGCCGCAGGCGCGACCTGGTCCCAGGCCGCACCAGGATCCGAGCCATCAGAGCGGGATGTTCCCGTGCTTGCGCGCCGGGCGCTCCTCGCGCTTCGTGACGAGGGTTTCGAGGGCGTCGATGAGCCGGGATCGTGTCTCCGCGGGTTCGATGACGTCATCGAGGTACCCTTTCTCGGCGGCGATGAACGGGTTCGCGAAGGTTTCGCGGTACTCGGCGACGAGGCGGGCGCGCTCGGCCACAGGGTCCGCAGCCTCCTTGAGTTCCCGCCGGTACAGGATGTTGACCGCACCCTCCGGGCCCATGACCGCAATCTCCGCCGTCGGCCATGCGACGTTGAAGTCGGCGCGGATGTGCTTCGAGCACATGACGTCGTAGGCGCCGCCGTAGGCTTTCCGCAGGATGACCGTGAGCTTCGGGACCGTGGCCTCGGAGTACGCGTACAGGAGTTTCGCGCCCTGCCGGATGATGCCGCGCCATTCCTGGTCGGTGCCAGGCAGGAAGCCGGGAACATCGACAAAGGTGACGAGGGGAATGTTGAAGGCGTCGCAGAAGCGGACGAAGCGGCCTGCCTTGACGGAGGCCGCGATGTCGAGGACGCCGGCGAGGACCTTGGGCTGGTTCGCGACGATGCCGACGGATCGGCCGTTGAGGCGCGCGAACCCGGTCACGATGTTCATGGCGTACGCGGGTTGCGTCTCGAAGAACGAGCCTTGGTCGACGACGCGCGCGATGACGTCCTTCACGTCGTACGGCTGGTCGGGGGACTCGGGGACGATGGTGGCGATCTCGGGGTCCGCGCGGTTCGCGTCATCGGTGGGCACGAGCCGGGGAGGCTCCTCCATGTTGTTCTGCGGCATGTAGGAGAGGAGCTTCTTCGCAAGGAAGATCGTGTCCTCCTCGTCCTGGCCGGCAAGGTGGGCGACGCCGGATTCCGCCATGTGGGTGCCGGCGCCTCCGAGGTCCTCGAACGACACGTCCTCGCCGGTGACGGTCTTGATGACGTCGGGGCCGGTGATGAACATGTGGCTCGTGCCCTCGGTCATGATGGTGAAGTCCGTGATGGCCGGGGAGTATACGGCGCCACCGGCGCACGGCCCGAGGATCAGCGAAAGCTGCGGGATCACGCCGCTTGCGACCGTGTTCCGCCAGAAGATCTCCGCGTACCCGCCGAGGGCGGCGACGCCTTCCTGGATGCGGGCTCCGCCGGAGTCGTTCAAGCCGATGACGGGGGCGCCGTTCTGGATGGCGAGGTCCATGACCTTGCAGATCTTCCGCGCGTGCTCCTCGCCGAGGGACCCGCCGAAGACGGTGAAGTCCTGGGCGAACACGTACACGACGCGGCCGTCGACGCGGCCCCATCCCGTGACGACGCCGTCCCCCGGGTATTTCTTGTCCGCCATGCCGAAGCGGGTCGTGTTGTGGGTGACGAACGTGTCCGTCTCCCGGAACGTTCCCTCATCGAGGAACATGGTGATCCGCTCGCGAGCCGTGAGCTTCCCGCTCTTGTGCTGGCGCTCGATCCGTTCCGGGCCACCACCCATCGCTGCCGCTTCGCGACGCGATGCAAGCTCCGCGATCCGCTTCTCCACACTCATGGGGAATCAGGCGGCGAACGGGGGTCCGGGCCATAAGGGCTCCGACGGTTGCCGGGGGCAAAAGGGGGCGCGGGGACACCGCGAGCGGGGACGCGCGGCGAGGTCCGCGGTGGGCGGTTGGGTGCCCCGACTGTCACACCCCCCTCGCCACGCGCACGATTTCCGTCGGGTTGTCACGCCGGCTGACGGAGGCCCCGATTCCCTTCACCGACCCCTCGCGGCCCGCGCTCGTGCCCGTCGAGCCTGCACCATCGGGAAGCTGCGCGCCAACATGCATTCACTGGGCATCGTTCCGGATCACCACTTCGCCGGCGCCGCCGAGAAGCCCCATGGCCTCCAATTTCTTCTTGTGCCGGTGGACGGTGGGGGCACTCATCCCGAGGGTCCGCGCGGCGTCCCGCAGGGAGGTTTCCGGGGCATCGGAATACAGGGCGTGGACGCGTCGGGCGCCGTCGCTCCGGAGGATCACGGCGTGGCGGGCTTCATTGTGCGGGACCGCGCCGGCCACGTAGTAGCCGACTTTCCCGCCGTCGCGGACCTCGACGAGGAATCCGTGGTCGACGAGGACCTTGACGTGGCGTCGCGCGGCTCCCGATCCGCCGGCCGCGACGAGGACGCTGGCTTGGGCGATGCCGGGCTCGAGGGTGACCAGGTCATGGATGCGGCGGCGCACGACGTTCTGGAGGATGACGTGGCGGGCGAGCCTCGTGTAGAGGGGCGCGTGGAGGAGTTTCGCAAGGACGAGGACTGCGGCGAGGCCGGCCAGGACAATGGTCCCCGCGATCCCGACGCCGCCCAGTGAGGAGAGGACTCCGGCGCCGCCGGGGGCGGCGATCCCTGAGCCCCGTGACGGTCCGGCGAGTAGGCCGGTGGTCGTGGTGGACATGGCGACTTCGAGGACGCCGAGGTGGCCGCCGTCGCGGGCTTCGAGGATCGCAAGTCGGCCGGAGGTGGGACCGTCCCCGTTCCAGACCGGATTGCTCATCTCCCCGAGGGCGTAGACGGGGCGGGCGATGCCGTCCGCGTCCTCGACAACCATCTGGAAGAACGTGTGCAGGTCAACGACACCTTCGGCCTTCGCGGTCGCGTACGCACTCCCGAGGTCCATGACCCCGACGGGGCTCGCGGGGCGCGGTGTCGATCGTCCGGTGGTGGCGACATCGTGCACCGAGGTCACGGGTGCGGGGAGTCCGAGCGGACCCAGCGGGGAGTCTGCGCCGTTCGAGCGCGTGACGATCACGTCCATCGTGCCGCGGGAGGAATGCCAGGTCATCCACCATGCCCCGTCCGATTGCGTGGGTTCCGGCACCCCTTCCGCACGGGCCGCCGCGAGCACGAGGTCGCGGCCATCCCGATCGTACAGCGCGAGTTGCAGCCACGCATCCGGGTGGGCCGCGAGCCATTGCCCGAATTCGCTGTTCGGATCGGTTCTTGCGGCTTCGTAGGCGGCGTCAAACCGGAACGGGAGCTCAAGTCCCGCATCATCGAGACCCACGGGATTCCACGGAAGGAAGGTGGCGTCCGGGTGACGG
>JBFILE010000145.1:0-9284 GCA_041599855.1 Thermoplasmatota archaeon | reverse complement strand
GCCACTGGATGCGATGGCCCGGATGCGGCCGAGCATGGTGCGCTCCGTGCGTTCGATCACGGTGCAGGTGACGAGGACGACCGCATCGGACGCGGCCTCCGAGGTTGCCAACGTGTGCCCGCGGGCTTCGAGGATGCCCCGGATCATGCCGGCTTCCCCTTCGGTCGTGGAGCATCCGTACTGCTCCACGTACACGGCGCGGGGCGTTGGGGTGCGGGTGCCGCGGCCGAGGATGACGGGGACCGTGGGCATGGGTCGCCGGGAGGCGCGCGGCCGGAAAAAGGGTTTGCCACGGGACCCCGGGGGGAGGTTCGCCGAAGGAGGGTGCGGGAATCGAGGCGGTGCGGCCGGTGGCGGGCCCCGCGGCGGGATGCCAACGCGCCGTCATCGAGCAGGTCGCGGGGGGGGCATCCGGGTTGTGAACCCCGGCCATGCCACGCGGCCCGCGCTCCCGCGGCCGGTGCCTCCGCGCGGCCCGCCGACAAATCCATATCCGGTCGCGATTATGCGGCTTGCCCCGGGTTATTCAACCCCCGTGAATTGCACCCATGACCGGAGCGGACGTGCTTGGGGCCACATTCATCCTGATCCCTTGATGGCGCCCGGATGGCGATCGCGGGGGATCGTTGCCTGCTCGGACAGTGGACGCTTCGGGCGCTGGATGTTCACCGTGCCGCGGCGTGGATGCCCGGGCGCGGATCCCGTCGGTCGTCCCGTGATGGCAACATTCCGATGCCTGCCAATCCAGGCAAATGGCCGTGCATGACCGGTTTTTGCACTCTCGTTGCCAAATGCAACAACGATCAATACGTCAACCCCAGCCGTACCGGACATGGGGCAGGATGAGGGCCACGAAGGTCGATGCGTCGAGCGGCAAGTGCGCAGGTTCGCCATGGGGGGTCGCGGCTGATGCGCGGCGCCATCACCCTTCTCGGACTCCTCCTCCTGCCCGGCTTCATGGGCGGCGTGTTGGCGGAACCGGCCGAAAGCGACGGTTCCGGGGACGATGGGGCGGCGAG
This sequence comes from Thermoplasmatota archaeon, assembly GCA_041599855.1. Taxonomy (GTDB): domain Archaea; phylum Thermoplasmatota; class SW-10-69-26; order JACQPN01; family JAJPHT01; genus JBFILE01. The sequence goes on along the minus strand of JBFILE010000145.1, from coordinate 8,265 downwards.
CGCAATTCCAGCGCCCGCTGCCGCCGTCCTCCATGATGCCCGCGACGTGCGCGGCGTCCTCGAACGATCCGCGGTGCGCCTCCTTTCCGAAGGGTTCGAGACCGCGACCGCCTTGGCCGAACTCGGATGGTCCGAGGAGGACCTCACGAATCAACGGCGCAATGCCACTAGCGTCTGGCATGTGGACGAGCGGGACCCCGTGCGCGTCATGCGTGGGGAACGCACCGCCATCGTCGCGGCCGGCAACCGCTCCGCCAGCATCTCCACGGGCGACTCGTACCCCACCTTCCTTGACCATCGCCTCGTTTCCCCGGCCATCGATCTCCGGTACGTGTCGGGCGCCTCCGTCCGGCCCGATGACGCCTACGACGGGACGATGGACCCCGCGCGACCCGCCCCGGCCAGCCTTGCCGGTGTCGTCGCCCTCCTCGATTCCCTTCTTGTGGATCGGATCGCGACCAGCCGGAACCAGGTCCTCTCGCGTTTCGCGTTCCTCGGTGACTGGTTCACGACGCGGCCCGGCGACGTGCCTCTTGCGGGGTCGCCGGAAGGTGCCGGATACGTGAACCTGAGCTTCCGCCACCACTACGATTTCGCGCCCGGCCACGGGGGATTCGTGGAAGTGCGCGCCCGCCCCGGCCCGGGCGCGGAGTGGGGCGCGTGGGCGCCGCTCTCCGGCGACCTCCTGTTCGAGACGACGGTGGATTGGGTGGCCCTCGCGACCGAGGCGCCCGTGTGCCGCGGCGACCCGCTCCGAACGGGGACCCGCAACTACCAGCAGATCAGCGAGCCCGCCCGGAGCGCCCTGAAGGACATCTGCCACATGGACCAATGGCATGGGCGCCACTGGAACGCGACCTCGTCCACGGACCCCGAAACCGGACGCGCCCGCCCGGGGTCGTCCCCCACGGGATCCCTCGACCCTTCGGTTGAACAAGGGGGGTCCCTGCCTACCGTGAAGATCGGCTCACCGAACCCGTACGGCCGTTCGTACCGGTCCCCTGTGACCGTCACGGATCTCACCGAACTCCTCCTCCATGGCGCCGAACCGGAACCGTACACCGGCCACATCGCCGGCACGCCCGCGTTCACGGGCCGCAGCCACCGCGACGGCATCCGGCCCCTTGACCAACCGGTCGTGGGCGACAGCGCGGCTCCGGGGTCGGACACGTCGCTCGCGCCGGCGTCGGGCGTCGGCGTCGTGAAGAGCGTCTTCACGTTGAACCGCTTCATCGGCACCGAGATCCAGATCGCGTTCCGCGTGACCGGGAGCGCAGCCCGCTTCGAGGAGTACCGCGGGTGGTTCATCGACGACGTCGCCGTCCATGCCGTGGTCCCGGAAACGGATGCTGCCGCCACACGCGCCGATACGCCTTTCGAGGGGGACACGCGCCGCCCGGGGACGCCGTTCGTGCCCGCGATCGAGGTCGGGAACCTTGGACGCGTTGCTGTGGATGAGGTGCATGTGGACTACCGGATCCGTTCGGGTTCCGGGGCGACCGAGTGGGCGTCCGAGGCGAATGTGTCGCGGGTCCGTGCCCAGGAACGCATGGTCGTTCCCGCCGATCGGGCATGGACGCCGGACCACCCGGGCGAGTACATCCTCGATGCCTGGGTGAATGCGACCACGGATCCCGGTGCCGACACCGTCCTGGCACCGCGGCGGAGCGAGAACGACCGGATCGCGGTTCCCTTCACGGTGGCCGCGATCGACCGGTACGCGGTCGGCATCCGGATCCCGGACGCGTCCATCCAGACGGATGTCGGGGTGGCGAAGTCGTTCGTCGTCAGCGCCGTGAATCGCGGGAACGCGCAGATCGGCGGACGGCTGGATGTTGCGGTCACACGATGGAACAGCACCGCGGACGCGGCCGCGGGAGAGCCCATTCCGCTCGACCCCGTCGAAAGCGCCTTCATCGAAGCCCGGGACCTGCCGTACGGGACCGACCTCGTCGCGGACGGGTCCACAGCCAACCGCGTGGCACGCAACTACACCTGGCCGGAACCTGCCGAAGTGGGCGTGTACCGGATCACGGCCCGGTTCGTCGCCGGTGACGCACGGTTCGACGCCGTGCCCGCGTTCTTCTTCGTGCGCGAAACGCCGCCACCCTACTTCGAGGCGGGCTTCGAGACCATGGCGTCCACACCGGACGAATTCCCGGTTCCCCCACGGTCCGTCCTTCGGCTGAACCGTCCGGGGGATCACGCGAACGGCACCGGCTGGACGACGCGGGGCCATTACAACACCGGGGACCCCGAGGAGGTCGTCTCCGACGATGGGGAGGCGTTCCCGGCCACCCGCGCCCACTACCCGCCGGCACTCGGCGGTCGGGGCGTCTGGGAAGCGACGGGCCGGGACGGTCGCATGATCCCCTCGTCCCGTGCCGCGTCCGTGGTGGCGCCCCCGGAGAACCTGGCTGCATACTGGAACTCCGCATTCGACCTTGCGGACATCACGGGGACCGTCGCTGAACAGTCGTCGTACCGCAGGAACAGCAACCTCTTCGACACGTACCCGCTGGAGGTCGCCCGCGACATCCGCATTCCTGCAGGTGTCGACGCGGCAGCCCTCTCGTTCTGGCAATGGAGTGGATTCCGGTGGACGGATGGGTCCACGAAGGACGAGAGCCGGGGCTTCGTCTGCATCGCATCCGTCGCGGAGGAAGCATGGCTCCGGGACCTCCCGGGATGCCTGCCACCCGGGACGGACCCCGGCATAAAATGGGTGCGCGACGGCGTCATCGTTGCCGCGTACGATTCGGCAACGGACTGGCAGCAGACCACCGTGGACCTGCTCCCGTTTGCCGGCCGCGACGTGCGCGTCCAGTTCATCCTCGAAACGAGTCCCGCCCGCCACTACACGGATGATCACGAGGGCACGTCGCCCGAGTACTGCCGGGGCGGGAACCCGGTGAGCGTCATGTGCGCGGACCTGAAGGCCGGCCAGCGGCAGGCGCCATGGCTCGTGGACGAGATCCGGATCGCGCACCAGGAAGCTTCGGGGCGGATCGTCGAGCTTTTCCGCGATGGCGCGGAGGGGAATGACCGGTCACCCACCCGTGGCAGCTTGGCCGCATTCACCAACTGCGGTCCCGAGCGCGACCGGACCCGCTGGATGTGCCGCGGCTGGAATGCCACGTACCTCCCCGAAGCCTACCCCGGCGGCTGGCATGTGGAGGACCGCAACGGATACGTGCCCGAAGGCGGCCTCGACGAGAACCCAGTGGCCCTGCGGTGGGGCATCCCGTTCCAGGAGGATTACGGCATGACCGCGTACCACCATGATGGCGCATCCGTCGGTGCAGGGTGCGCCGACAAGGACGCGGACGTGCCCACCTCGTGCTACATGTACGGCGTTGCCGCGACACCGCCGTTCCGGATCGTGGACGCCGCGCGACCGGTCCTCACCTTCCGGACGGCGTACCAGTTCTACCCGGTTACGGAATACGCGGACACGGTGTGCGAGAACAACACGGCGGGCGGTCGCTACATGCGGCCGAATGCGTGCCGGGGCTCGGCCGATGCCGCCACCTACGGGTCGATCACCTTCGATGGCGGCAACGTGTGGATCGTGGGTCGGAACGCCGATGGGGCCGAGGTCGTGAAGGACCTCGTCGTGCCCAAGGGCGGGTATGATGCGCGCCTCGCCACCCATTCCCCCGTGTACCGGTACACGGATCCCCAGACGCTCGAGGAGTCCGTGCGGGATGACAAGGGCCAGCGCACGCGGTTCTTCTCCCTCCCCGAGTTCCACCTCATGAACACCCGGTACGAATCCCTCGATCGCACCGTGTTCACGGGCACATCGGGCCGGGGGGCGGGCGACGTGGGTCCGCCCCGTTGGGTCCTCGTCGAGGCCGACCTTTCCCCCTATGTTGAAGAAGGGCTGCGTGAGCTCACGTACACCCTCGAATTCCATGCCACGCGCCAACAGGCGAAGAAGCAGGCCACCATGTTCGGATGGCGGGTGGACGATGTGCGCATTGCGGAAGCGACACGCGCGAACGACGTTGCGCTCGTGGACATGGCGATGCCGGCCGCCGGCGCCGTGCTCGGTCCCGGCATGCAGGTGCCGATCATCGTTCGCGTCGCGAACGAGGGGCTCTTTCCCCAGCGGGGCATCAACGTGACGTACGCGATCTTCCGCGTGGAAGGCGCGGACCGCGTCCTCGTCCACGGACCCGTCACCGAGTTCACCGGCTTCCTCACCGGGGACGACGCCATCCCAGGGTCCCTTGCCCCCGCGGCGGAGGATCGGACACGGCTCCTCATCTTCGGGAAGACGTGGACCGTGCCGGAACTCGAGCAGGGGGCACGCGAGGCCCGGTACGTGATCCATGTGGAAACGAACCTGGCGCGGTCCATCCTGCCGTTCAAGGACGACGAGCCCGCGAACGATCGCTTCACGCGGGATCTCGTGGTCCGCCGGGACCGGTCCAGTCGCCTTGCGGGCGAGGATCGCCTGCCGACCCCGCATGCGGTGAGCCCCGCCATCGCCCCCTCGGGTACGCCGCGGTCCTTCCGCGCCATCGTGGAGAACATCGGGACCCTGGCCGAAGTGTACGATCACACCAACCCCGGGGAGATGGGGCGTTTCCGCGTCGTGGTTGACGTGGAGGACGAAGCCGGTCGGCCCGTGCTTGCGGAACCGCTCGTCCGCGAGATCCCGTTCCTTGCGGCAGGGGATTCCCTCGACGTGACGTGGCCCAACGGCTGGACGCCCACCGCGAGTGGACGCTACACGATCACATTCCGGCTGGAACACCCGAACGAAACCATCCTCGGCGACAACACGCGATCCGTCATCCACGAAGTGTACGACCGGATCATCCGGGCCGACGGGACGCCACCCGCGCCCGGGACCGACACGGCCCGATTCATCACCGACGGACACTTCCGCGCGGATGACGCGGCGGGATGGACCACGAGGGCCCCGGATGCGGAAGCGTATCCGTCGGACCTTGACGCGCGGCTCAGCCTGGACCGTGACGTGAACCTGCGGAGCCTGCGGCAGGCGTACGTGCGCGTGAACCACACCTACGATCTGGAGGAAGGGTTCGACGGCGGCGTCCTCGAAGTCTCCACGGACGAGGGTCGGACGTGGACGGTGCTCGCCCCCGACGGCGACCACCCTGTCCGGATGACGACTGCGAGCCCGCTCGTCGAGGATCCCGTCCACGCAGAGGGCGCGTTCTCGGGGGACTCCCAGGGGGCCCGCCACGACACGTTCAACCTGGGCCGCGTGCGCGACCTTGCCACCCATGCCGTCCTGTTCGCCGACACCTTCGACGAGAACGAGTACCCGCAGATCGCGGGCAACTGGACGGAATCGTCATTCGTCGTGCGACCGCCCACGGGCAAATCCGTGTGGTTCTCCAACAAGACGGTCTTCTCGTGCAACGGCGATTCCATCAACCAGGGTGCCCTTGCGAGGAACGGCAACGGCGAGTACTACGGGGATGCCGGACGCGAAGTGGACTGCATGTTCGAGCGCATGTCGAGTGACCGCGCGATGAACGTGAAGAAGTACCTCAATTTCTCGCTGGACCTGTCGGATGTGCCGGCGGACCCCGGCGCCCGCATCATCGTGTCCTACTGGGATTGGCGCGCCATCGGCATCCAGTACCAGGACGTGGCCGGGGTGCCCGTGATCCCCATGGATCCCAACGGGGTGAGCGTGGAGATCTGCTGCGCAACCGACGATCCGTTCCAGCCGCGGAGCGTCGTCCCGAAGTCACGGTCGCTCGTGTACGATGACAACTACCGCGACTGGACGCGCAACGAGATCGCGGTCACCAACATCCTCCCCCAACTCGTGGACCGGGACGACGTGCGCCTCTCATTCGTTCACCATGTCGCAAACGGCAAGGTCCTCCAGACGAACCCCCGGCTCCCCAGTTTCTCGTCGCGCCCAAGCTACCTTGACACGGACATCGTGAGCCCGCACATCGGCTGGGCCATCGACGATGTCGAGGTCTCCGTCATGCTGTCCGACGGAACGGTCATCCCCGTCCTCGCGGACGCCATCGACTACGGGTCCCTCGGGGACGCGCGCGATGCCGGGTTCGACATCCGCGGGAGCTACATGGGCATCGAGCACGCGAACGGGGATCCGCAGAAGGTGCAGCTCGTGCACGTGGGACCCAACCGGGTCACGTGGGACGTGGTGCCCGGTCTCTTCGGTGACCGTACATGGTCCCTTGAACCGGTGACGGGTCGCGGGACGGTTGCATTCGCGGAGGTCCGCAACGACACGGCGAGTCTCATCATGGGCGGGAATGCCGCCCGCCTCGTGAGCCGTCTCGACCTCAAGAGCGCGGTCGGGAACGTGACCCTGTCGATGGACCATGCGCACAAGTTCACGGAAGCCGGCTTCGACGCGAAGCTGGGTCCCGTGAGCGGCGGCCGTGTCGAAGTGAGCACAGACCAAGGCCGCACATGGCACCCCGTGGATCCCATCGGAGGGTACGTGGACAAGCCGCGCCGGGTCGAGATGCCGCATGGCCTCCAGTCCCTCTCCGCGGGCGACGGCGTCCGCCCCACCCTCGATGCGGGAGGCCCCGCCGCCGCGGCCCACACGCTCTTCGGCACCGACCCGGAAGGGAACTCCCCGTACGGCCCCGGCGGCCGTGTCTTCTGGGGACGGACGGAACGGACGGACGAGCCCGGGAAACCCCCCATCTCGTACGCCTACGACTGGCGCGTCCACAACTACTGGAAGCACGACACCTTCGACCTCAGCGCGTACGCCGGGCAGGAAACCTGGATCGCCTTCCACGCCGCATTCGGCACGAGCCGGCCCGTCCACGGGTACTTCGATCCCCGCGTGGAACGGTGGAGCGATCGCAACGACTTCTGGGCCATCGACAACGTCGTTGTCACCGCGGATGTCTTCGACGGCACGGATGCGCGCATCCGCCTGCGCGCGGCCGGCGACGGGAACGGGGAAGCCGCCGGATGGGACGTCCATGACGTGGAACTCCTCGGTGTGAAACATCTCGTGAACGCGGCGGCACGCATCGTCTCGCCGGTGCCCGGCACCCCCATCATCAGCGACCCGCGCACGCCGCTCCATGTGGAAGTCGTGAACACGGGGCAGGAGCCCCTCCGGAACGTCGTTGTCCGCGTCCAGACCCGCCATGAAGCGCCGGAGCCGCAGGACGGCATCCACGTGGACGTGGAAGGGCCCCTCACGGATTACGAACCCTGCCCCGGGAGCACCATCCGCACCGACGGCACGGTGCCGCCCTCCTCCGCCGTCCGCCTATGCGGATTCCGTGGGGACCTCCTGGAATTCTTCGCGCAGGCCGGTGTCCCGTATGCACTCACGGCGAAGGTGTTCCACGCGGACGTGGGCCTTGAAGTCGTGGTGGCCGACAACGGGAAGACGACGCACATCCCGCCCCCGCTCCCCCACGGCCGCATCCTCATCCGTGACATGACGGTCTCGCCGAATGCCTGGGATCCGCGATCGAACCTGCCCCTCGTCGTCGAGGTCGAACTCGTGAACGAGGGCGCGCCGGAGGCGTTCCTCGGGGGCCTGACCGCGACCTTCGGATCGAGGGACACGGAACGCCCCCACGCGCCCCACCGGCTCTCCCTTGCGCAGGCGATGCCCGCCGTCTCCCCGGTGTTCCGGTCCGCGGGAGAATCGCGCGTGTACCGTTGGACGTTGACGCCCGATGCCGTCGACGGATGGCCCGAGGGCTTCTACGCGGTCGAAGTCGAGGCGCGCACGCGGTGTGCGAGCGGATGTTCCGGGGAAACCGCCGAAACCGCGACCCGGGTCCTGCATCTCGGGCAGGACTACTATTCGAGGAACATCGACAACGGCCGGCAGCACACGTCCGGCGGCAGCGCGGTGCTCAAGGGCCGCGGGCCCGACGATGCCGCGTGCCCGGACCGCGATGAATGGCGCACGTGCTCCATGATTCCCGAAGGGGTTGTCGGGGTGCGGGACCCGCTGACGTGGTTCTCGGCCCTCGACATGATGAATCACAGCGCGCCGTATGCGCTCGGGATCGACGCGGCCACCCCTGCACTCCTCTGCCCCGGGAGCGAGGCCCCTGAAGCCTGTCCGTCAACCGTGCGCGGGCAGGCCGCTCTCGTGTCGCCCGTCATGAGCCTCGACAACACATTCGCCGGCGGCGCCTCGTCCAAGCGCGCGTTCCTCACATACTGGGAACGCATCGACGCGAGCCCGGGCCAGACCATCCGCGTCCTTGCGCGGCCCGTCGTCTCCCACGGGTGGGGAGGCATCGAGGT
>JBFILE010000144.1:0-9290 GCA_041599855.1 Thermoplasmatota archaeon | reverse complement strand
TTGTCACCATCGATCAAGGTGATGACCATGGGGGCGGACAACGATTCAAGCGAACGGAACGTGAGACTCTTGGACTCCATGATGAACAACTCCTAACAACCGACCTTGCACAAGCCATCGCCATCGAGCATGATGACCATCGGGGCAGACAACGATTCAAGCGAACGGAACGTGAGACTCTTGGACTCCATGACCAACAACTCCTAACAACTGACCTTGCAGGCACCATCTCCATCCAGGAAGATGACCATCGGGGCGGACAACGATTCAAGCGAACGGAACGTGAGACTCTTGGACTCCATGACGAACAACTCCTAACAGGACATCTTGCAGATGCCGTCGCCATCAACCAACATGACGACCATCGGGGCGGACAACGATTCAAGCGAACGGAACGTGAGATTCTTGGCCTGCATCGTGAACTTCTCCTAACAGGACATCTTGCATATACCGTCGCCATCAACCAACGTGATGACCATGGGGGTGGCCAACGACTCGAGCGGGCAGAGGGCAAGGGTCCGGGGATTCATGGACAGACCATCCTGTTTTCATGCGGGCGCTGCCAGCAAGGTGCAGGCGCCGGCTGCATGGGTCAAGTACGCACCATGAGACATCATCTCATGGGAGCGATGGTTTTCCCCACCTCATGCAAACTGGACATGTCCTGAAAACTCCCCGTGCGAGGAGGTGGCTCCCCTTGAAACCGTGCACTCGACGGGCCGCGGTCAACCGACCGTGACCGCATCATGGAACGTGCGCCGCCACCACTTCATGAGTCCCGCCACGGAATCGATCACGAAGAATTTGGCGAGGATCACGAGGAACACGCTCGGGTACGCAACAAGGAGGAATACATTGCCCCATGCCATGGGATCCCATCCGCCGGTTGCGGCAGCGATGGCGGACCGGGTCGCAGGGCCCATGGTGTCGATCATGAATACGGCCGAGAACCCCATGTATGCGACCGCCGCCGCGCTCCCGACGACGAGGGCGACCGCATACCCAAGGAAGGGCCCGCGACGATGGGTTCCGGGAATCAGGGGATCATCGCCCACCCGTCGGCGGGCCACGGCGCGCGCCACTTTGGTGGCCGCCGTCGAAATGGCCTGCACCACATCGCCGTGGAGGTTCCATTCCCCGGTGAGGGACACGAACACGAAGTACAGGTCGGTCCGCAGGAAGAGGAACATCTGGATGATGATGTGGAAGAGGTTGATGAAGACGATGACGTGGGCCAGTTCGTAGGTGGCGCTGCCGGGGACGTCACCCCGGATGGACAGGAAGACAAGGACGGTGAACAGCACGAGGACATTGACCATCATTCCCCCGAGGAAGATGAGGAGCCGCGCGCCTTTCCCGAGCATCCAGGCGCGGGTGACATCCGTCTGCATGATCGGAATGACAAAACGGATGGACATGGCGATCCGGGACGGGATGCCGAAGCTGCGGGCCATGGCCCAGTGCCCGAGTTCGTGGAGGTACACGCTCGTGAACGACACGAGGAGGAACAGGAGCATGGACCCGCCTGCGAAGTCCAGGATGTCGAGGGCCCCCGTGGGAGGTGCAAGGAGGTCGGGTTGCGCAAGGAGTGATGCGAACGTGACGATCGCCATGACCTGGAATGCGATGGCGAAAGGGATCGAATGGAGCCACGCCAACCTGCGGGTCGCGCGTTGATCGATGGACGCCATTTCGCGGACGTGGGCCGGCGGAGTCAGGACTTCGCCGTCGATGGCCCACACGATGCCGACTTCGATGAGGGCCCCGACCAGCGCCGGGATGTTGCAGTCTTCGCCGGTTTCGGTGGTGAGCCGTGCCCGCGTCTCGTCGATGGTGCATCCTTCGCGGAGGAGTTCGATGGCGCGAACGGTGTCCGCCTCCACTTCGAAGAAGACGCCTCCCTCGGTCCATCCGAGAATGATCCTGCCGTTCTCCTCACGGGTCGCGGTGGGTGCAAGATGGATGCGGCTGGACGGAAGCGGCACAGGCGTGTCAGCCACGTCCGGTCAACCCCCCGGTGCTGATTTGATGGTTTCGGACGGGGCATGGAGGCGCTCCGACCGGAGATGGCTCTTGCAAGCGTTGCGACCTCGTGCGAGCATTTGGGAAGCATGACTCAAGGCACCCATGTGGAGATCCCTTGGAACGGCAGGCTGGCGATTCAACGGGGAGAACCCCGCGCAGCGTTCGCACATCAGGCATTTGAAGAAACCGGGGATCGGAAGGGAGTCGATCGTCGCGGCACGACCGGTCGCGGCAGTCCGCATCACACGATTGAAGTGGTCGTTCCCGTTTGTCTGTCCGTGGATCGCCGGTTCCGCCGCAAGTCGTTCATCCGCCTGATTCCGATTGCGCCGGATCGCATCGCATTCCGATCCCCGTCACAACTGCAGGAATTGACCGGTGACGATGCCGTCGCGGTGCGGGCCGCATGGGATTCCCTCGCCTCGGAGGCGTCGGCTGCGGACGTTGCTGCCGCAACCGGCGCATCAGCCGACGATGCAGCGGGGCTGCTTGACGCATTGACCGGCGCGGGATTCGTGGAATCTGATGAGGCGCCGACGGCGGCTTCGAGCCTGTTCCACGATGTCGCCGGCAACGGTGGCACCGCGGCCCTTGCGTCGGCCAAGGTTTTCATCGACGCGCCGGGCGCGTTCCGCGAGCCGCTTGCCGAGGCGCTTCGCGAGTGGGGGATCCCCGACCCATGCAGGTCGGTTGACGATGCGACCCTCGTCGTTGCCATCGGCCGGTCGGATGGTCCCGATCGACTGGAGTCCGTGGCGAAGACGTGTGTTGCTGCGGGACGCCCGGCGTTGTTCGCCGAGTGGCGCGGGTTCACCAGCATCGTGGGCCCGTTCCAACCCGGTCGTGGCGCCCCGTGCTGGACGTGCGCGGACCTCCGGCGGTGGAACAATGCCGCGGCACCCGAGGTCCACGTCGCCGAACGCGGCTCCGACGCCACGGCATCGGGCATCCCGCCGCGGGCCCACGTCAGCACCGTCACAGGCGTTCTCGCATGCGAGGTCGCGCGGATCATCCTGACGGGCGAGTCCACCCTTCGGGGCAGTCAACTTGAGGCGGACCACTGGAATCTGCGGTTCGAACGGACACCGATCCTGCCGGTTCCCGGGTGCCCGACGTGCGGGTTCGGGACGCCGACCGCGGCAGCGCGTGACGGCGTGTAGGCCAACGTCGATAACAGACATGCCTGTTGCGCCGCGTTGAGAAGGAAGGTGCCGTGCGGGCGGATTGGATCCCGCTCAAGCCCGGAACCATCGCCCGATGCCGGGTGAAGGCGTGCATGCGACATGCCCGGCGCCCGGCTGCGCTCGACCGGGCAACGGGTGGTGGACGCGGCACGCCGGACCCGTTCAACTCCCTCAGCAGGTACCCGGCGGGACGACCTGGTCACCTGCAATGCACGAGGTGATCACGGCGGGGGCATCGAGGGATTCCAGTCGCTTGATGGTCAATTGTTTCGCCATGGAACCCCGACTGACGGGCTACATGAATGAATCGTGGGGAGCGATTCTTTTCGCGCGCGACGCCGGGCGGGAGGATCGAACGCGAATGGATAATGGAAAACCGGCCCGCGCCTCAACGGGGCAACGGGTGGGAAATGTGTCACAGCGCCCGTATCGGGGACATTCAACAGGTCCCCGGCGGCAGCGCCTCGTCTCCCGCCAGACACAGCATGACAGCGGCGGGAGCTTCGAGGGATTCCAATCGCTTGATCGTCAATTGTTTCGCCATGGACCGCCGAACGGCATCGCGGAGGATGAGTCGTGGGGAGCAATCTTTTTCACGCCCCTTCCGCGTGCGGCCCGGGTTCAGCAGACGCCCGGGGGGAAGCCGTCGTCGCCTGCAAGGCACACGGCGATCACGGCGGGCGTCTGGAGGGTTTCGAGGGAGTTGAGCGTGAGGAGCTTTGCCATGAAGCAGGGGATGTCGAGGCGTGAGTTGGTGTATGGGGTCCAGTCCTTTGCCGGTGGGCGTGGCGCGGGATGCGTCGAGGACGCCGCATCCCGTTGATCGCCGCACTCAGCAGGTAGTCGGTGGAAACGCGCGGTCGCCGTCGATGCAGAGGACCATGACGGCGGGCGTTCGGAGGGATTCAAGGGTGCGAAGCTTGAGTGGGCGGCTCATGGCCTTGCAGCGCACGCCGAACGGTTCAGTCGTGCGGTGCAGGATTTTTCGCAAACATCCGGGGCCCGTACGCTGCTGCGGCGCACGGTGATCGGCCAAGCACGCGTCCCGATCCCCGCCGGGCATCCACGAACCCGGCGCGTGGGGTCGGAATGGCGTGCCGTGGACGGCCTCGGCACGCCCAATCCGTCCGCAGCTGAATTCCGCCGATGATCCATCACCGCGGTTTGGATCCGATGAGTGAAATTCCGACGATTCCACGTTCAAAGTCGGCACAATCCTTATCCCTGCCCCGTGAATCCGCGATCAGCGAACGATTCTTCGCTCAAACCACGGGGGCCATGAATGATCGACGATGTTGACAGGACGATCCTTGCGATCCTCCAGGAAAATGCCCGGATCTCGAATGCTGAAATCGCCCGCCGCATCGGCCTTGCCGCGTCGGCCGTGTACGAGCGCATCAAGAAGCTTGAAACCCGCGGCGTGATCACCGGGTACGAGGTCAAGCTGGACCCGAAGGCGCTGGATCTTCCGCTTCTCGCGTTCGTGTTCGTCCGCGCCGCGGAGCACGATGTCGCCTGGGACACGGGGCAATGCCTTGCCGGCCTTGCCGAAGTCCAGGAAGTGCATCATGTCGCCGGCGAGGACTGCTACATCACGAAGGTGCGCGCGAAGGACACCGAGAGCCTCGGTCGTTTCCTCCGCTGCGCATTCGGCCCCGATGCCGGCGTGTCCTCCACGAAGACGGTCGTCGTCCTGGGTACCGTGAAGGAATCGAGCGGTCTCCCGCTGGGTGTCGAGGCCCCCCTTGCCCGACCGAGCGGGGTGACGAATGTCCGCCGGTGACACCGAGTCCCCCCTTCCGAGGAAGTGGCTCGTGGTGAGCGCCTTCATCGCGGTCTATGTCATCTGGGGATCCACGTACCTCGCCATCCGGTACGTGGTCGAGACCATGCCTCCGTTCCTTTCGGCGGCGGCGCGGTTCCTCGTTGCGGGCGGCATCATGTACGCCATTGCGCGTGCCCGCGGAACCCCTGCACCCACCGGGATCCAATGGCGCGCGGCCGCCATCGTCGGAGGACTCCTCCTTTTGGGTGGGAACGGCCTCGTGTCGTGGGCGGAGCAGTGGGTCCCGAGCGGAGTCGCGGCGCTCCTTGTGGCCACGGTGCCGTTGTGGATGGTCATCCTCGAAGCCGCTCGCCGCGGCGGGACGCGGCCGTACCCCCTCGCGATCGGTGGGGTCCTCCTCGGGATCGTCGGCGTCGGTGTGCTGATGAATCCGGCCAGCATCCTGAGCGGGGACGCCCTCGGACTCGGATCCCTCGCGATCCTTGTCGCGACGCTCTCGTGGGCGACGGGAAGCGTGTACTCGCGTCGGGCGCCCCTTGCGAAGGACCCGTTCATGATGACGGCGTCCGAGATGGTGGCTGGCGGAGCCGTGCTCCTTGTCGCGAGCGGACTCATGGGCGAGTTCGCGAACGTGGACCCCGCGTCGTACTCCCTTGAAAGCTGGCTCGCCTTCGCGTATCTCGTGGTCTTCGGTTCCCTCGTGGCGTTCACCGCATACGTGTGGCTCCTCCAGGTGTCGACACCTGCCAAGGTGGGCACGTACGCATTCGTGAATCCCGTGGTTGCCGTCGCCCTCGGATCCATCGTGGCGAACGAAGTGATCACGGGGCGGGTCATCGGCGCCGGCGCCCTGATCGTGGCGGCCGTCGTCATGATCCTGCTTGCGAAGGCCCGTCGGGCGCCCACGGAATCGGCTCGGACCGCAGATCCGAGGCTTGTGCCGGACAAGCCTGAAGGCTGAGGTTGTCTCGGATGGGCGCGCGGGGCCGCGTGCCCCGCCAGGCGCAGACACACCCGGCCCGCGGCCGGGTGGTGTGCCGACGTGAAACGGGCAGGCCCCATCCACCATCCCTTTGTTGGCCTTGCACCCGGGCAGCCTCGGATGCGCGACCCATTTGCATCATGCTGACCCAACCGGAATGCATGGGCGATTTCGCACGACGCAGGCGGGCGTTCGGCTGGCATCCCGGGGATGCCGTGAGCCTCGGCATCTTCCTTGTCATCGTCTTCGTCGTCGCCGCCGTCGGTGGCGCGGCGACAGCAAGCGCGATCGACTCGTGGTATGGGGGTCTTGTGCGCCCGTCGTGGAATCCGCCCGCGTGGGTGTTCGGGCCCGTCTGGACGGTTCTCTACGTCATGATCGCGGTATCAGGGTGGCTCGTTTGGCGGGACGGAGGAATCGTCAAGCAGGCAGTGCCCCTCGGCCTCTTTGCGGCCCAACTCGCATTGAACGCCCTCTGGTCGCCGTTGTTCTTCGGCCTGCGGAATCCCGCGTTGGCGTTGGTGGACATCGTCCTTCTCGACATCGCAGTCGTGCTGTGCATCGTGGCCTTCTTCCGCGTGAAGCCGTTGGCTGCCGCGCTCCTTGTTCCCTATCTTGCATGGGGGCTGTTCGCCACAGCCTTGAACGCAGCCATCCTGGTGCTCAACACGTGACCGGTCCCGCCGGACCTTGTCGTCAATCCGGTGCCGCGCGGACGACGGACGCGATGCGTTCCAGGTCCGCGTCCGTGAGGCCCGGATGGATGGGCAGGCTGAGGACGGTCTTCGCAAACGCGGTGCTTACAGGGAGTGGCCCGCGGGCGAAGGGTGCCAGGTGCTCGTATTCGTGGAGTGCCTTCGGGTAGTACACGCCGGATCCGATGTCGGCTTTCCGCAGGCGTTCCTGGAGTGCGCGGCGGCGGGCTTCCGATTCCAGCACCACCGTATACTGGTGCCACGACGATTCCACGCCCGGTGACTCCACTGGCAGCCGGATCCCCGGCGTGCCTTCGAGAAGCTTGGTGAGCGTCGCTGCGTTCCGGCGCCGCGCGCGGGTCCATTCCGGGAGGCGCGCCAGTTGCACGCACCCTATTGCCGCGAGGACGTCGGTCATGCGGTAGTTGTGGCCGACGCGGAGGTGATCGTACGTGCCGGGTGTCGCTTCGCCGCGTCCATGGTTGCGGAGGCTGCGCATGAGGTCCGCGAGTTCATCGTCGTTCGTGGTCACCATGCCGCCTTCCGCGCTCATCGCGTTCTTGGTGGCGTAGAAACTGAACGTCTCAAGGTCGCAGAGGTTGCCTGCGGCGCGGCCCTTGTAGGTGGCCCCATGGGCCTGGCATGCGTCGCCGACGAGGGTGATGCCGCGCGCGGCGGCGAGTTCACGGAGCGGGTCCACGTCCGCCGGATGGCCGTACAGGTGGACGGGCATGATGGCTTTCGTGTTGGGTGTGACGGCATCCTGCGCGATGGCCTCGGTGAGTGTGAAGGTCTCCGGGTCCACGTCCGCGAGGACGGGGCGGGCGCCCGCGAGGAGGACGGCGTTCGCGCTTGCGACGAAGGTGAATGCCGGAACGACCACGTCATCGCCGGGGCCGACACCGGCTGCCCATAGGGCGAGGTGGACGGCGGCGGTGCCGTTCACGCAGGCCACGGCATGCCGGGCGCCGGTCGCCTCCACCATGGCCGCTTCGAAGGCGCGGACGCGGGGGCCTTCCGCGATGTGGCCGGAGTCGAGGACTTCGAGCACCGCCTGCTTCTCGGCGTCTCCGATGACGGGTACCGAGAGTCGGATGGGGGGCGCGTCGGCAGGCATGGGAGCGGGGGACGCGGGAGGGTCGCATAAGGCCTTCGAGGTGGCGGCTGCGTCACGGCCGGTTGGCATGGTGGCTGACGTGCCTGCCGGGCAGTCGTTCTCCAGCTGCCTCGGCGCCCACCCGGCTCGTCATGCCAGCCAGCCACCGCCCGGTGACGGGCCCGGCGACCGGTCCAGAACCCCTAAATCCGGGGAGTCGGGGACGCTTCGCCCATGCGCGAGAAGCCGCGTTCCGGGGAGGGTCCGTCCGGTGCGGACGGCGGGTCCCGGACCCCGCTTCGCGAATGGACGCCTGCCATCGCCGGTGCCGTGGTGGGCGTGATCGCGTTGGCTGCGTTCGCCGGTGCCCTCGATCTCTTGAAGACGACACCCGGCGAGGAGCCCCCGCCGCAGGCGCCTGACGCATCGCCGGCACCCGGTGAGGCGGAGTCCACCGAACCCGCGGGTCCCTCGGACGGAGAAGCAGGATCCGGCGACCCTGTGTCCGGGCCGACACCAACCGAGGGCAGCCCGATCGACCCCTCGGGCTCGGGCGCCGTTGCGATTGATCCGTCAACCGCCATCATGCCGGATCCGGCAGCACCGACGCGCCCATCCCCTGGAAGTTCCCCACCAGCGCCCGGTACAGTTGCATCCCAGGGAGGCTCGCATTCCGATCCCCTGGCGGAGGTCCGTCGCGCGGATTATGACGCGAACGTCGCGAGCGTGGTGTTGCATGTGCAGGGCATCCTCGATCGGTTCAGCGTTTCCGGCCAAGGCGTGATCGCGGGGGACCTGCCGCCGGAGACCGTGCGGGCCATGGTGGCCGCAGACCGGTTGCAGTTGCAGGCGACGCGGACGTTGACGGCCACGATCGAGCCGCCACCGGGGCAGGCGGAACGCCACGCAGCCCTCCTCTCCAGCATCGATTCCCTGATTGCCGCGTATGGCCCGCTGCAGGAGTGCGTGTCACGGAGCGGAGGGAATGCGTGCCCAGAGGCGTTGATGAACCTTGAGATTGGGCGGGACGGGATTGCGCGGGCAGCTGCGACCACTCCTGCTGGTTGAAGGACAGCCGTGACCGGATGGCAAACCGGCGGGGCCATGCGGGGGGCGGCGGGCCACCCCGGATAGCGGCGTGTGGCGTCAATGGGTGACGAGATGGGGTAGACGTGGATGAATGGGAACGACCTACACAGCCCGCCAGCAAGCCGGGCAGCCAGCCATCCGGCCAGCCAGCCAACGCAACAACTCACGCAGTGACCAACGCAGCAACCACCACAACAAACACCGGCCGACCGCATCTCCAAATTCTCCATGTGGGTGTCGCCTCCGGGGGGAGGCGGAGCTGGGTGGAGGGGTGGTAGTGCCAACTTAAGGAAAATCGTCCAGCAAGGGGCCTCCATCTGGGGGCGGCGGAGGAGACCAACTCGCTGCGCTCGCTGGTCCCTGTCCTCGGCGGCTTCGCCGCCTGCGGAGCGGGCGGCGGGGTGGGGTGCAGGTCGATCTGACGTGGGCAAGC
>JBFILE010000143.1:0-9294 GCA_041599855.1 Thermoplasmatota archaeon | reverse complement strand
TCGCCGCAGCCGGCCACTGGACCCTCCATGAGCAAGGCATCGGCCGCGCGCCCCAGGCGACCCTCGAGGATGACGGTGAACAGGTCCGCGCGAGCGGGACTCCTGTCGACGGCTACGTGAACCGCGTCACGCCCGCGGGGCAGGCGCCGGGAAGCGGCTCCCTGTTCCTCGATTCCCAGATGGGGTGGCAGACCGCGAGCGCCGGCGTCGGCGGCGGATTCGATGTCCACGCCGGGTTCTTCCTCGAAGGCGCAGGGGTGGACCCCCGCCTCATCCTGCCCCCGGAGGTCGTCGGCAACCTCCACATCACCGCGTGGTACGGGTGGTGGAACGACCTCGACCTCGACGGCGTCATCGATGACGGCCACGATGCCGCCGGCGCCGGCGCCGACGAGTTCGTCTGGCGCGGCCTCGGAAGCAACACCGCGGTGGACGTGCGTGCCATCGTCCTCCCGGACCCGTACTACGCGGCGGCCGCCGGGAACGCGTCAAGCACGAGGAACGGCGAGCGCCTCGTGGATGCCACGGCATTCGAGCACCCGGAACAATCGTGGGGCGGCGCCACCGTGCAGGGCGGCGTCGATGGTGGTTTCATCACGACGCTGCAATCGTTCACGGTTGCCGGCGCGCGGCCCGCCCCGGGCATGACCCTCGGCGTGGACCTTTCGGACCCGGCCGCCCTCTGGGATGTGGACACGTACACGGCCGTGAGCCCGGAGGTCGAGGTCCTCTTCGCCGCGGTCGTCCGCGGCCCGCTCCGCGAAAGCGCGACCCTGTACGACCGGTCGTTCGACCTCCTCGGTGAAGTCTTCCCACAGGACCTCGTGGATGCCGTCTTCGACCTCGACGCCTTCGCCATCTATGACGAATACTGGCCGCAGGTCCGGGATGCGCGCGATGAAGCCGTGGACCGGTACGGCCGCGTCCCGGACCTTGCGCCGAAGAACGCGAAGGAACCCAACACGGTGTGGGACGACTACGAGGGCCGCGCCCTGTTCGGCGGCGTCGGCGACCGCTGGGGGTCGTACAATTCCTACGTGCCGTACCTCGACTCCTACCACTTCTGGTTCGACAACGAGGCCACGACGCGACCCTGCGCAGGCGCGTACGCAACCGTTCCCTCGACGAACGTCGGTGGCCCCATCCGCAGCCTGTGCCAAGGCACCGACTACGAACCCGCGGCCGGCCTCAACGGACAGGAACTCCGGAGCGGTGGATCCTACATGACCTTCCGCGGCACCGTCGCCGTTTGGAAGGACCGGAACGCCGATGGGTACGTGGGCTACATGTGCGACCCCACGAAGGGCGAATTCGACGCGGAAAGGAACACCTGCAAGCCCGAATACACGGGCCGGATCGGCGGCGCCTCCTACGACGAGTTCACGGGAATCTGCCAACACACGACCGCGAGGGGAGGATCATTCACGGTCGCGCCGGCCCAAGGGGAATGGCCCACGGGGACCGTCCTCGTTCGGGATCACGCGCAAACGACGCGCGTCGCCTACGACACCCATTGGGAAGTGCTCGCGGGAACCGCGCCCGTGACCCTCGATTGGGAGGCGAAGTGCGACCGCTCCGAATGGGTGTACGGCCGCGACGCCCTATTCTTCCCCGGTGGGTCGAATTCCGTGCCGCTGCTCGTCCAGAGCGAGGCGGCGCTCGACTCGTTCACGGACCCGGACTCCGGCATCGAGGTCGGACCCGAGCGCGTCCTCGACGTGGATGTGGTGCCGGCGGCCATGTAAGGTGGGCCGGCGCGGCGCGGGGGTCCCGTAGGGGGTCGCCCGCCGCGGGTCGCTTCGCGACGGACGATGGCGGGTCGCTCACGCTCCGGCGGCCTTGGGCCAACCACGGCGGCCCCGCTCGCCCGCATTCCCGCACGCTCCCGCGCGCCCCCACCCCCTCGACCCTCGCCCGCCAACCGGCGCCGCGACGATGACCAACGACGCCCACGCATCTCGCAACGACGACGGACCACACCCACCGGCCCGCCCCACGACGTCCGCCCGCCCGCCCGACGACGCCAGGGCGGCTGCCCCTTGTCCCCGTGCGGAAGGAGGGAATCCTTATCCGCGGCCCGGCAACCCCTCGGGCCGGAGGCTCCACCCTGCGGTCCGTCGCCCTTGCCCTCGCCATCGTCCTCGCCCTCATGGTGCCCACTGTGGGAGCGACCCACTGGACGGTCCACGAGCAGGGCATCGGACGCGGCCCCGGGGACACCCGTGAGGATGACGGCGCGGTCTTCCGGGATGCCGCGAGCCCGGCGGACGGCCGCGTGAACCGGGTCGTCGCACCCGGGCGGACCCCCGGCGACGGCAGCCTGTTCCTTGACGCATTCCTCGGCGCACGCATCGGTACCCGCGATGCCGGCTTCGACCTCTTCCTCGGCCACCTTGCGGGCGACGTCCTCGGACGCCCCAATGTGCTCCTTCCGGCGCCCGGCGGCCGGGAAGCCTTCGCCGGCCACCACACGAGCGCATGGTACGGCTGGTGGATGGACGGGAACGGTGACGGCATCATCGACGACGTCCACGACGCCGCCTGCGGGACGGCCGCGTGCCCCGGCGACGAGTTCCGATGGCGCGGCATTGCGTCCGGCAACGCCGCGGGCATGGTGACCCTTGTGACTCCGGCTGCCGGTTCCGGGCCATGGTCCTCGGGGCCCGGCCCCGGCGCAACGAGCGACATGACGGATTGGACGTCCCGCTCCAACGCCGAGCAATCGTGGCGGGGGGCATTCACGGCAAGCGGCGTCGATGCCGGCCTCCTTTCGACCGTCCAGACGTTCACCCTTGCCGGAGCCCGCGCGGATCCGTCATCGGCCCTCGGGTACGACCTCGAGGATCCGGATGCGCTCTGGGATGTGGACCGGTACGAGTCGCTGAGCGCGGATGCGGAAGCGCTGTGGGCGTCCGCGATGACGGGCGGGCTCGCACCGACGACCCGGATCTCCACGGAATCGGCGCCCCGTCATCCCGACCCCGTGTGGGTGTCCCCGACGTGGGCGGGCGAAGCGTTATCCCTTCCTTGACCGCCTTCGGGGTGAGGCTCACGGCATGAGGCACCCCTTCGTCGCGATCATCGTCGGCTTGCTGCTGCTTGCACCGACGGCCACCGCGATCCATTGGACCGCCCATGAACAAGGTATCGGACGAGCCCCCGCGGAAACCCGCGAGGACGACGGCGAGATCTTCGAGTCACCGGGGCATCCGGCACATGGCGTCGTGAACCAGGTCACCGCGCTCGCACGGACCCCGGGTGACGGGGGACTGTTCCTTGACGCGCGCCTCGCATGGCACGCGGGACTCATCGGCTCCGGTTTCGACCTGAACCCCGGCTGGTTCGTGGACGGGATGGCGCCCGGCGCAAGCGTCCTCCTCCCCACTGCGGCCCCGCCCTTCTACCACCTGAGTGCCTACTACGGGTGGTGGAACGACTTCGACGGCGACGGCGTCATCGACGACGTCCACGATGCCGCCTGCGGTGGACCCTCGTGCGGCGCGGACGAGTTCGTCTGGCGGGGCCTCGCCAGCGGGGAATCGGTAGGGATGGTTGCCATGATGTCCCCGGCGCACTATTTCGTTACGGCGACCGGGAACACGAGTTCGACCCTGTTGACGGAAACCGTGGAAGACCACACGGCCCGCTCGAACGCCGAGCAGGTCTGGGAGGGCGCCTACTATTACAACGGCCCCGACAGCGGACTCCTGACGACCATCCGGACCCTCACCCTTGCGGGAGCCCGCAAATCCGTCGGCAGCGCCGTCGGGTACGACATCCACGACCCTGATGCGCTACGCGACGTCGATCGATACACGGCCGTGGACCCCACGGTCGGCGTACTCTGGGATTCCACCGCGCGATTCGCGGTCGATCAGTACCAGGGGCGATGGGCCGATGTGGGAACCGCGATCGACGACGTCCAGGAAGCCACCGATGGCGCCACCGACCTGCCGTTCGCCATCTACGGGATCGCCTGGGCCGCCGCATTCGGCGTGATCGGAATGGCCGTGGATGCTGCACTCGAAGCCCGCGACAACGGGCCCCAGCCGCCGCCCCTCGACCTGCCCCAGCCCAAGGAGCCGAACCACGTCCTCGACGACTTCGAGGGCCGCGCCCTCTTCGACGGAACCGCCGACGTCCATGGCGCCTACAACGATTACTCCGGATACCGGGACAGCCATCAGTTCTGGTACGATGTCACCATTTCCCAATGGCGCTGCGCCGGCCTCTACGTGACCGTTCCAGGCACCAGCGTGGAACTCAGTCAATGGCTGGCCTGCGGCAACGCCGGGAACTTCGACCCCCGCGGCGGCATCGCCGGAAACAGCGAACGGACCGCGTCCTACTACGCCATGTTCCGCGCCCTTCCTGTTGTATGGATGGATCGGAACGGCGACGCCGCCGTCGGCGCAATCTGCGACCCCGCGACCGAGGACTTCGACGCCGAGCGCAACCACTGCCGGCCCGGGGCCCCGGTCCCCGCCGATGGCCTTGGGGAAACGATCGGTGTGTGCGAAGTGACCACGGCCAAAGGCGGCACCCTGACCGTGCAACCCGTCGGCGCCGACTGGCCCCTCGCCATCGTGGTGCGCGACCTCAAGGAAACCACGCGGGTCGCGTACGAACGGCACTGGGAGATCCCGACCGGCACCGATCCCGTCACGATTCGCTGGGAGAATGAATGCGAATCCCCGAGTCTCCTGTATGCGCGCGATGCGCTGATGTTCCCGGAAGGGTCCAACACGGTCCCCCTCCTTGTCACAAGTGAAGCCATCCTCGCGGACGGATTCACGAACGAAGAATCGGGCGTGAGCGTGCCCCACGCGCGCGTCCTCGACGTCGACCTGATCCCCGCCAGTCTCTGAAGTGTCCTCATGAACCAAGCGATCCTGATCACGACCCTGTTCCTTGCGGCATCCGTGCTTGCGCCGACCGTCGTCGCGACCCACGCCACCATCCACGACAGCCCCGTCGACGACCGGTACCGGCGCACCCTCGAAGACGACCAGGCCATCATGCGTGCCCCCGGCACGCCCTTCGACGGGTACTCGAACAAGGTCGTGTTCCCCGGCACCGAAATCGGGGATGGCGGCCTCTTCCTCGACGCACGGCTCGCATCCCGGCTCGGCCCGTGGGCCATGGACGAGTTTCCCATCCTTTTCGGCAGCACGTTCACCGAACCCGTCCTCGGCCGCAGCGACGTCCTGGTCCCCGGACACCCCCATACCGCGTATGCCTGGTTCGGTCAATGGCATGACCTGAACGGCAACGGACTGATCGATGACCTCCATGACGCGCGTGCCGCTGCCACGGACGAATTCCGCTGGCGCGGACTCGCCACCGGTGAGAGCGTCGCAGTGGTCCAGTACCTCGTGCCCGATGCCAGCACGTCCCGGGCATCCATCCTCGCGAACGAAAGCCACTACGACACCGACATCTTCGTGGACCACACCGACACCCGCCACGTCGAACAGTACTGGAGCGGTCCCTTCACGTATTCGACCGAAGGAAGTCTCCTCACCCACGTGCAGGCCCTCGTCGTCGCTGGTGCGCAGGCATCCGTCGGCGGCGCCATCAAGTACGACCTCGACGACCCGAATGCGCTTATCGATGTGGACCGCTACGAAGCTGTCAGCCCCGAAGTCGGTGCCCTGATTTCCTCGACGTACACGTACGCAAAGGCTCGGCAAGCCGAAGCGGATCACTTGTACGCCACCACCTATGCGGCATACTTGGCCGGACCGGTTGCCGAGGTCCTTGCAGCACGCAACGAAACCGTGGCTGACATCAATGCTGCACGCAACGAAATCGAGGCATTCGTCGACTCCACGACCGAAGACGTGCGCGTACCGACCGTGAACCCCCCCTACGCGCGCGAACCCAACCACCCATTCGATGACTACGAAGAGCGGGCCACCTACGGAGGCGTCGGCGACCGCTACGGAACCGGCAACCAATACCCCGGATATCAGGATCTCCACCAGTTCTACGCCGACACGTATCCGTTCCTCGAACACTGCGTCGGCGCCTACGCCAGGGTCGACGCCACCTCCGTCGAAATCTCGCAGGGCCTCACCTGCAACTACAGCAACCGCGACATCATCGGAGGCACGAAGGACACCCGCGGCACCGGAATGGCCCTCGGATTCACCCGCCTCCTCGGCCTCTGGAAGGACATCAATCTCGACGGCCACGTCGGCGCGGTCTGCGACCCCTCGACCCCCGACTTCGATGCCCATCAAAACGGATGCAAGAACCAAGGCGTCTACCCGTACGACGTCACCCCCGAAGCCGAGTTGGTCCGCCACTGCGAAACCGTTCAAGGCGCAAAAGGTGTGGTCCGCGTCCAACCCCTCGACGGCGACTGGTCCGGCGCCATCCTCATCCGCAACCACCGCGAAACCACGCGCGCCGCGTTCGACCCCGACACGGCTCGTCTCCTGGAAGGCCGAGAAGTCGTTGACATCCGCTGGGTCCAGAACTGCGAAGACCGCGTTCTCGACGTCATCCTCTTCCCCGCCGGAGCAAGCCCCGTCGCCCTCGTAACCCAAAGCGAGTACACGCTCCGAAGCTACCAGAACCACGAACTCGGCGTCACCATCGGGGAGCAGACCGTCCGCGACATCGACGTGATCGCAGCCACGCTCTGATTGGTGATCGGCATCGGGCGAAGGCCTCCCGCGACCATGCCTCCGGCGGCGCGCGGTGATTCGGGAATCCGAACCGCGGCGGCGCGCCCCGCCGGCAAGACGGGGCAATGGACGTCAGGATCGGCCGCGGGCCCCGCCGCCCGCGCGCCGCATGGTGGTCAACATGTTCGCCACCGCCGAATCGCGCGTCCCGTTCACCAACCGCCGGCCCGCGCGACGCCCGACCTGCGCGGGTGAAACGTTAACCTGCCGCCGTCCGAATCCGCGTCAACGCTTCGAGGTACCACCGATGAAACGAGCCATCCTGATCGTATTCCTGCTCGTTGCAGCGTCCGTTCTCGCACCCTTCACGACGGCGAGCCACTCTACCATCCACGACAACGCCGCGAACGACGAGTACCGGCGCACCCTCGAAGACGACGGCGCCGTCATGCGCGCATCCGGCACGCCGCTTGACGGCTACGGCAACAAGGTCGTGTACCCCGGCCACGAACCCGGGGATGGCACCCTGTTCCTCGATTCCCGGCTTGCCTCGCGCATCGGCATCGACTTCATGGACGAGTTCCCCCTCCTGTTCAGTCGCACCGTCACCGAGCCCGCCTTCGGCCGGTCCGACGTCCTCCTCCCCGGTTACCCGCACGTCGCCTTTGCGTGGTACGGGCAATGGAACGACATCGATCAGGATGGCATGATCGACGACGTCCACGACGCGGACGGCGCTGCCAGCGATGAGTTCCGGTGGCGGGGCCTCGCATCCGGGGAAGAGGTCGCCATGGTCCAGTACCTGCTCCCCCGGACCGGCAACGGCGGCTTCTCGATCATGGCCGACCCGTCCAAGCACGACACCGATGTCTTCGACGACCACACGGCAACCGAACACGCGGAACAGTACTGGCACGGGCCCGTCACGTACGCAACCGACGGAAGCCTCCTCACCGGCATGCAGACCCTCGTCGTCGCCGGAGCCCAAGCCGTCATCGGTCGCTCCATCGCCTACGACCTCGACGACCCCGCGGCCTTGATCGACGTGGACCGCTACGAGGCCCTGAGCCCGGAATTCGGTGCCCTCGTCAGCTCCGCCTACACCTACGCCGCGGACGCGCAGGATCAGGCCTTCGCCACGTACCAGACCTTCCTGAACGAGGTCTTCTTCCCCACGTACGGCGGCGCCATCGGCACCACGGACTGGATCGTGGAGAATGCCACCACCACCGCCGAGAACCTTCCCTCCATCAACGCATACTACGCGAGGGAACCCAACCAGCCTCTCGACGATTACGAGAACCGCGCCGTGTATGGCGGAGTCGGGGACCGCTACGGAACCGGAAACCATTACCCCGGATACGAGCACTCCTACCAGTTCTACGCCGACACGTTCCCGTTCGCGCAGATCTGCGTGGGCGCCTACGCAAGGGCTCCCCCAACCGGTATCGAAGCATCCCAGTGGTTGACCTGCAACTACAGCAACCGCGACCCGCTCGGAGGCCTCCAGGAAACCAGTGGCGCCCCCACGTTCCTCGGGTTCAAGCGCCTCCTCGGACTATGGAAGGACCTCAACGGGGACGGGCACGTGGGGGACGTGTGCGATCCCGCCACCGACGACTTCGACCCCGTCCGGAACGGGTGCCGCAACCAGGGCGAGTACGCGCACGATCCCTTCCCGGGAGCCGAATTCATCAACCACTGCAACACGGTGGCAGGTGGCCGCGGAAGCGTCCGCGTCCAACCCCTGAATGGCGAATGGTCCGGAGCTGTCCTCTTCCGCGACTACCGCGAAAGCACGCGGGTCGCCTTCGACCCCGGGCACGTCCGCATCCTCGCCGGTCAGGAACCCGTCGACATCCGGTGGAAGGAGGACTGCGACCCGTACGTCCGCGACATCATCATGTTCCCCGCGGGTGGAAGCCCCGTTCCCCTCCTCACCGTGAGCGAGTACACCATCCCGGGGTTCAATGACGAAACCATCGGCATCCTGATCGGTCAGCAATCCGTGCGCGACGTGGACATCATTTCCGCCACCCTGTGAAATGGAGGCCGCTGCCCCCCGGGCGCCGCGGAAGGATTACCCGTCCGCGGCAACCTCCTCCCGCCACATGGTCACCCAACCCACGTTCCTCGCCGCCGACGCGCACCGCTACGTGGACAACCATCTCCCCGACCCCGGCACCCTCGTCCAGCAGGTCGGCGAAATGGCCCGCGCAGAAGGCCAACCCGCCGTGAGCGCGCAAACCGGAGCCGTCCTTGCAACCCTCGTCGCCGCCTCAGGCGGAACGCGCATCCTCGAAGTCGGCTGCAACCTCGGATACAGCGCCCTCTGGATGGCGAGAGGGCTCGCCGCCGAAGGACGCATCGACACCATCGAAATCGACCCGGGCCTGGCCGCCCGGGCGCGCCGACACTTCAGCGACGCAGGACTCGGAGCGCGCGTGACCGTGCACGAAGGCGCCGCGCTCGACGTGCTGCCACGGCTCGCGGGAGGCTACGACCTCGTGTTCCTCGACGCCGTCAAGAGCGAGTACGAAGCCTACCTTGGGCACGTGCAAGGGCGGCTCCTGCGGCCCGGCGGGCTCGTGGCCGCCGACAACGTGTTCTGGCAAGGGCGCGCGTGGGACCATGAGGCAGTGGACGAGGACACCAAGGG
>JBFILE010000142.1:0-9305 GCA_041599855.1 Thermoplasmatota archaeon | reverse complement strand
GTCCCCGTTTGTCAGCGTCGGACAGTCCATCAACACGGAGGGCGCGGAGAGCGCGGAGACAGAGCGGGCCGAGACGGACGCGCGTCGTCCGTCGTCGTGGGGCGGGCGGGGAGTTGTCCGTCTTCGCCGGGCGGGGACGGCCGTGGGCCGGGCCGACCTCAGGCGGGTCCATGAGCCCTGGGGGCTGGCGGCGGAGGAACACTCGGCCGACTTCCGGACGCCGCCCCTACTTCGCCGCCCCGCCCGGCGGCGACGCACCCGCACGCGGTTCCACCGTGGACCGCACGACTTCCGAGAGGGCCTCCATGTCGAGACCGATCATGGGCATGGTGCCCTCCCACTCTTCGCGGGCCGGCTTCAGGTCGATGATGGGCGACCCGTCCACGGCGTCGAGGCCGAGCACGCGCACCCGGTTGCCGTCACGGGCGATGATGGTGGCTCGGCTGATGCCGATGGGGTTGGGCCGGTGAAGGTGCCGGCCGGCAAAGGCGCCGGTGCCGCCAGGACTCTGGACGAAGTCCCGGTTCGACATGTGGCCCCAGAAGAGGACGAGGATGTCCTGCCCGTCATCGAGGCCTTCGAGGGCCGGAACGAATGCGGCGTCGATGTCGAGCACGCTTTCTTCGGTCCCGAGGAATCCTTGACGAGGAGCGTCGAGGGGCGTGGCGTACGGGCTCCTGACGTGGCCGATGACGGTCAGGTCGATGCCGGAACGGGGCGCAGGAGGCTCCACGCGCCGCCACTTCGCACGGGCGGGATAAACGTTCGCCGGGAGCCGCGCGCGGGTTCCCACCCCTTGCCGTTTCGAGGGAGGCTCCGCACGGCGCAGGCCACCCGCCACGTAGCGACCCGGTTGCACCCTCCTTACACCGCATCCCTTCGGAGCCGTGGAGGCCGATCCCTTCATGGGTACGGGAACCCATGATGTGTCGGAGGCTCACGGAATGGCTCGTTCCCCTGCGCCAGTCGGACCCACGGTTCCGGCCCTGATCCGGTTCTTCGTCGCGGCCCTTATGATCAGGCCCACCCTCAGGGGCGCCCTCGCGGCGGAACCCCCCGCCGGGACAACGGTGCGGTTCATCGTCGGATTCGACGCACCCCTGCGGGACCTCGATCCGGATCGGTCGTTCCACGGCGCCGACATCGTGCGCGTGGATGACGTCCTCCGGTTCCTCGTCGTGAACGTCGCGGACGACGGGTCCGGCATGTCGATCGCATCGTTCCTTGAGCGAGCGCGGGGTGACGGCCGCGTCGCGTATGTCGAGGAGGATCGTGAGGACCTCATGGCCTCGTACGCGCCCAACGACCCCCGATTCTCCAGCCAGTACGGCCCCCAGCTCATTGAGGCGCCCGCGGCCTGGAATACCCTCATTGGCGGGTTCCGGAAGAACGTCTGCATCGTGGATACCGGCGTGCGCCACACACACGAGGACCTTTCCGCGAACTGGCTCGGCGGGTACGACTTCGTGAACCGGGACTCCAACCCCTGGGACGACGAGGGCCATGGCACCCATGTGGCAGGCACGGCGGCCGCCGTCATCGACAACGGCCGCGGCATCGCCGGAGTCGCCCGCGCCGGCATCCTCGGCGTGAAGGTCCTGGGCGCGAGCGGAAGCGGGTCCCATTCGAACGTGGCGAGCGGCATCCGGTGGTGCGCGGACAACAACGGGCACGTCGTGAGCCTGAGCCTTGGCGGGGGCGGCAGCAGCACCCTCGCGAACGCCGTCAGCTACGCGGCCTCGACAGGCGCGCTGATCGTGGCCGCGGCCGGAAACGATGGCCCATGCACGAACTGTGTGCACTACCCCGCCGCCTACGGGAGCGCCATCGCGGTCACTTGCGTGACCTCGTCATCCGCCCAGTGCAGCTTCAGTTCCGCCGGCGCACAGGCCGAGCTTGCCGCTCCCGGGTACGTCATCGTGAGCACATGCAACGGCTCGGACACGCAATACTGCTCGAAGTCCGGGACGTCCATGTCGACGCCCCATGTGAGCGGGGTTGCCGCCCTCGCGTGGAACGCGAATCCGGACCTGAGCGTGACGGACCTTCGCGCCGCGCTCACATCCACGGTCCGTGACCTTGGTCCGAAGGGGCGGGACACGAAGTTCGGGGAAGGCCTCGTGGATGCCTTCCGCGCGGTGGCCGCGGTCGCCGACGTCCCTCCATTCGTCACGCGGTTCAGCGAGGATTTCGATGATGGCGTCGCCGACGGGTTCACCCGGTCCGGCATGTGGCACGTGACCAAGGCATGTGCGATCGCCCCATCTGCACCCAATTACCTTGGATACCATTCGTCGTCGCGATGTTCGTACGACAACGGCGTGTCCGCCACCTCGGGCTCCGCGACGTTCACCGTGGACCTCTCGGGCATGACCCATGCGGTGCTGCGATTCCGGCACATGTGGGAAACGGAAACCGGAGGAGCCACGGACATCCGCCGCGTGGAGGCGAGCCGCAACGGCGGAGCCTCGTGGCACACCCTCGCCCAGTGGTCCTCGGCGGATGCGAACCGCCTGTCCTGGACCCAGTTCGAGACCACGCTCAACACCCTCGCCGGCGGCGACACCACGTTCCGCTTCACCTTCGACAGCGAGGACTTCGTGGACAACGACCACATGGGATGGCTCATCGATGACATCGAAGTCCTCGCCGGCCGCCTGGAAACCGGACCGATCGCCCACGCCGGCGCGGACATCACCGTTTCCGACGGCGATTCGGACGGCGTCGCCACGGCCCACGTGGACGGGTCGGCGAGCCGCGACCGCAACGGCATCGTGACCGCGTGGGAATGGTTCGCCGGCACGACCCGCATCGCCGAAGGCCCCGTCGCTGATCTCACACTGCCTGTCGGCGTCCACGCCATCACCCTCCGCGTCACCGATGACGAGCGCCTCACCGATGACGCGGTCGTGAACGTCACCGTGATCCCGAACCGCGCCCCCGTTGCGACAACGGATGCTGACGCATGGGGAAGTGACCCGGACGGTGACGGCGTCGCGTGGGTCCCGGTGGACGGCTCCGCCTCCTCCGACACAGACGGGACCGTCACCGCGTTCGAATGGTTCGTGGATTCCTCGTTGCTCGCGACGGGTGCGACCGCGTCCCTGCCGGTTGCCCTCGGGACCCGTGAAGGCGTGCTGCGGGTGCGCGACAACGGCGGCGCCAGCCACCAGCGCGCGTTCATCATCCACGCCGTTGCGAACATTCCGCCGACGCCCGTCGTCGACGGCGCGACCCTGATCCCCGACCCCGATGGCGACGGCGAGGCGACGTTCACGCTGGACGCCTGGGCGAGCCACGACCGGGACGGCACCGTGGTCGATCACAACTGGTTCGAGGGAGGGCTGCTCGTTTCGGCCGGTCCCACCGTCACCCTGACCCGGCCCGTCGGCGTCCACGAACTCACCCTCGTTGTTGAGGATGACGGCGGCGCCACCTCTCAGGCGTTCGTCACCGTCACGGTGGACGCAAATCATGCGCCGATCGCGGACCCTGGCCCGCGCATGCTCGTGTCCGACGCCGACGGGACGGGCGCCGAGGTGGTGACCCTTGACGGCACCCGCAGCACGGACCCGGCGGGCGCCATCGTCGCGTACGAATGGCGCGTGGGCGGCGCCCTCATCGCGGTCGGGGCGACCCCCGGCGTCATGCTCCCTGTCGGTGACCATGACGTGACACTGATCGTGGGCGATGCGGCCGGTGCCACCGATTCCGCGGACGTGCACGTGACGGTGCTGCCGAATGCGCCGCCACTCCTTGTCCCGCCGCCCGATCGCCATGTGAAGGACCTGGACCGGAACGGCGCGGAGACCGTGACCCTGGAAGCGATGGGCGAGGACCCCGACGGGTCGATCGCGGCATGGGAATGGCGCCGGAACGGCTTCGTCATCGGAACATCCCCCACCCTCGTCACCGGCCTCCCGCTCGGTGCGCACACGCTCCACGTCATGGTGACGGACAACGGCGGTGCCAGCGTGGAGGATGTGGTGAACATCACGGTTGCGGAAAACCTGGTCCCGGTGGCCCGCATCGAAGCGGACTGCGAGAATCGCGTGTGCCACTTCGATGCGCGCGCCTCGTACGATCCGGACGGCACCATCACGGACTACTATTGGCAATTCGCGGATGGGTCCACGGCCCGCGGCACCGTCGTGGATCACACGTACATCCTGCCCCGGACGTATCGCGTGGAACTCCGGGTGACGGACGACAACGGCGGCATCCGCACCCACCAGGTGAACGTGATCGCATCCGACCCGAAGGCGGCCCCGACAAAGGTCCCGCACCAGGTAGCCGTCCGGGACACGAAGGATGACGGCGTCCATGTGGAGAACGGCCCCGGGTGGTGGGATGTGCAATCCGCGTGGTTCGACGGGGACAGCGACAATGTGTACGTGGGCCTGGCGCTCCGTGACATTCCGGGCTCGCAAGGCATTACGGGCTACACCGATTACCGCGTGCGGTTCATGCCGGCGTGGAACGTACCCGATCCCACGTGGGGCGGCGCATTGCCCGCCGGGTTCACGATGTTGGGCCTTGAGGTGCGCGCCTACATGGAGCCCGTCACCAACACCGCGAGCGGTTCGTACATCACGCCACATTTCGACCTCCAGCTTGTGAGCGTGAACAACGCAGGACAGGAATGGCGCACGCGACTTGCCGACATCAAGGGCACGACCGCATCGATGGGGGACCTCATCTGGTGGCCGATCCTCCGGTCCACGCTGCAGGGCGTGCCGCCGGGAGCGGCTCTCCACTCGACCCGCGGGACGTCCACCGTGTTCACGTCATTCCTTGGTGGGTTCAGCCACCCGATGGATGACACGGGCATCGGCGGACCCGCCACGATTCCTTGAATCGATGGCAGCGGGCAACGCGAAGGTCCTGCGCGATTCGCGTCATGCTGGCACCATGGGAGGGGGTGGGCGGCAGCGGGAGGCGCCCCTCCGACATCCTCCCGCGGCATTCGCCGCCGCCAGTTGCTTCAGGGATGGCACGGACCCGAACCCCCACAGCAAGCCGCAGAATTCGCCATCCGGCGAGAAGATTTACACGGCCTCGGCGCCCTGCGGGAGTTCGATGATGCAGGTGTCACTCCCCGATGACTTGACCGACACCCTCACGACCCTCGTCCGGGAAGGCAGGTATCCGACACTCGACGATGCCGTATCCGACCTCATCCGCAAAGGCCTACAGGCCCGGGGCCGACCCGCAAGACCCATCGGCACGCCTCCCCCCGGCCAGCCTGAGTTGCCGGCGAGCGAGCGGCCCACTGAAGTGGATCCGACGGACCGCAACTGGATGGCGTGATGACGAAGGTCGTGGACACAAACTAGAAGTGCCCCCCTCGGCCGTGCCCGGCCCATGCGCGCGCCGACCGGTCCACGCGGACGTGTCAACACGCCTCCGATCCGAGGACATCTCATCGGGCAACGGGCAGGCACCGGATTCCGCCCCTTCCTTCCGCGGATTGCGCTCCTCATCGCCGCCTCCACGATTGCCGCCGGATGCCTCTCGAATGCCGAGCCGCCGGCGGACCCTGCGCCCGACACCTCGATTGGGGGCGGCATCGACTACGCGGAAGCCCTGTTCCTGAAGCACGACCACCTGGACCCGGCGGAACACCTCGACTTCTCCATGAACGTCACGCCCCTTGCGTACCGGCAGATTTCACCGCCGGGGACCGCGCCCGGGGCCCATGGCCTCGACATCCACGGGAACCTGCTGTTCGTGAAGACGAACAACGGATTCGCCGGGTTCAGCATCTACGACATCTCGGAGCCGGCGAACCCTGTCCTGGTGGGTCAGTACGAGGACGCCAGTACCACATCCGGGGATCGCACCATCGAGGTCTCCGGCGACGGAAAGACCGTGTTCCTCGGAAGCGAGGGATCGCGCCCGGGCGTCCACGCCATCGACATCAGCGACCCCGCGAACCCCACGTTCGTGGATTGGTTCGAGATCCCCCGGTTCGGCGCGCACACGATCTTCGCCCACGAGACCGGCGACGGTCGCCAACTCGTCTTCGCCGTGAGCGTCGGCGTCCAGATCCTTGAATACCGCGAAACCGGGACGCCCCTCGGCATGAAGCTCGTGCCCGTGAGCCGCTACCAGACCGCAAGCGATCAACTCGCGAAGATCCCGGGCAGCCTCGTCGGGGATGGCACCACGTACGCGATCCGCGACCTGTACGGCCACGACATCTTCGTCGAGGACGACCCCGTGACCGGCCAGACGCTCCTCTACGTGGCGTTCGCGTACGAGGGCCTGCGCATCGTGGACGTGTCCAGTCCCGAGACCCCCCGCGAGATCGCGAGCTGGGTCCCCGGTGGCGAAGGGAACCCGTGGTATGTGCACACCGTCGTCACCACCCACATCGACGACCGCCGCATCATCATCATCGGCAGCGAGGTGTTCGAGAACCGGCATCTCGAACTCCCGAGTCCCGTCTGGATCGTGGACGGCACGAACCTCGCGAACCCTGTTGAGCTCGCCACGTGGACGAACCCCGCGGACGTGGGCAGCCAGAACATCCTCATGAGCGCCCATGATTTCCGGGTGGAAGGCACGACGCTGCACCTCACCCACTACCATGCCGGCTACTGGGCCCTTGACATCGCGGACCCCGCGAACCCGGAAATCATCGCGTTCCACCTGCCCGCCGTGGACCCCGGCGTCCGCCCGGACAATCCGCGCGCGGACCTCGACATGGCGGGCATCCCACTCAGTATTGACGTAGTCGCGAGGAACGGCATCGCCTACGTGGCGGACCTCCACACGGGCCTCCATGTGCTTCAGGTGGACCCGCTCGTTGCCGAGTACGGGGCGAGCAGGGATGCCGCCGGTTCCGGAGAGGCCCCGGAGGCGTGAACGCGCGTGTTCCTCTTCCTCATCCCCCTCGGGCTTCTCGCGGCCCTCATCTTCGACTGGTGGACCATCCTCTACGCATGGCGCCTCCTCGAAGGGGAGTATGGCGGCTGGGACGCGACGCTCGGCGTACTCCTGCTCCTCGTCATCGCGTTCGCAACCGGCGTAAGCATGCTCCGCGCCGCGGGGCCCGCGATTGCCGCGAATGCGGCGAAGGACGTGTATGCGGGCAAGTCGCCGGCCCGGTCCATCCTGAACGGCGTGCTCCTCGCCGCGGCTGGACTCCTGTTCATCCTACCGGGGTTCGCGAGTGACGCCGTCGCCCTCGTCCTCGTGCTGCCGGGCATCCGGATGATTCCGCGCGCATTCCTGCGGCTGTTCGCGCGGAAGCGGGGGCGTGTCCACATGGCGGGCGGTGGTGCGTCGGGTGCAGGCACGTTCCACCAACACACGCAGCATTCCGGTCGCACGGCGGGACCCCATGGCGGCGGCGAATGGATCCGGGTGGACGAAGCCGACGGTGATGATGTGGTGGATGTCCGGAAGGACGACTATGACGTGAAGTAGAAGGAAGCGCGCGGGAAAATCACTGAACCCCAAAGCAATTTGGCCGTCGCCGACGTGCTTCGGCCCATGCACCGCCTCATCCTCGCCACGGGCGCCGCCCTGCTCCTGCCCCTCGTTCTTGCTGGCTGCATTGCCGACGAGCCTGCCGTCATCGACGCCCCGGATTCGGCCATGGCGGCTTCCGCGACGGCGCCCCCCACGCCGTGCCCCCTGGAAGGCACCCTTGTCTACACGAAGATGGATTCCCTGTGGCAAACGGAATTGACGTTCAAGGGCGCGATCGGATGCGAACTCAGGATTTGGACCGCGACGTACGAAAGTTTCTATGGGCACTCGCTCGAGATCACCGACTCAAGAGGCGACACAGTGTACGAGAACGGCTTCAGCGCAGGCATTACCTACGGTGGAAACGCCAACCAGAAGGAACGGACAATCACCTCCTCCGAAGGAACGTACACCGTGACCCTGAAACCCAACTTCAAGGCCACCGTGTCCATCCGCGTCACCGTGGTCTGAGCGGCTTGTCTCGCGATCGCGGGATCAGTCGGGGACAATCTTCGGACCCAAAGCGCCTTTGTCGCCAGGTTCGTCGTTCGGCCCATGCACCGTCATCGTCTCATCGCGTCCACCGCCCTTCTTCTGATCCCCCTCGTACTTGCGGGCTGCGTCACCGACGAGCCCACCACCATCGACACCCCCGAAACGGCGACGGCAGCACCCCCGACAGCGACCTCCGCGCCCTGCCCCTTGGAAGGCACCCTCGTGGACACGAGGATGGAATCCGTCATGTCGCCCACGGAACTCACGTTTCCGGGCGCCGAGGGCTGCACGCTGTACATCTGGACCGCGACGCATGAAACCGTGAGCGGCCACACCCTCAGGATCACGGACGAATCCAGCGACGTTGTGCACGAGAACAACATCGGGGCAAGCGTCGCGTACGGTGGCACCTCCAATCCCAAGGAGGATCGGATTGCCGCGTCGAAGGGCACCTATACCGTCACCTTGGACGCAGACGTGAAGGCGACGGTCTCGGTCCGGGTCGCCGTGGTTTGAGTCGACACGATCGCCTGGCGCGCCGCTCCGTCACGCCCGAAGCCGCTCAGCCACCGGGGAACCCGTGCGCCACAAGGCCTTAAGCCATCCATCCCCGCTGGCCCGCCCATGAAGCTCACCGCACTGGCCGTGCTCGCATCGATCGCCCTTGCCGGCTGCGTCTCCACCGACGCCGCTGAACCCTCGACCGTGGCCGATCCGGCCGAAATCGCCCTCCCCGAGGAGGTCGCAGGATGCCAACTCGTGGGCTCGATCCTGAAGACGACCGTGGATGCCGTCCAGGAGCAGAAGACCCTCACATTCGACAGTGACGCCGGATGCGAGCTCAAGATCCGCTCCGCATTGAGCGGCGAGAGCGCCGGCGGGTACCGCGTCGAAGTCACGAGTCCCAGCGACGAACTCGTCCACGAGAACCGCGGCGGCCTCACGTCCGTCAGCGTCGGGGACAACAACAACGCCAAGGAAGACACGGTCACCGCGGAAGCGGGAACGTACACCATCGTGGTCACGGCCATGGCGAAGACCACGTTCGCGCTGTCGGTGGACGTGGTCTGAGGAGGACTTGCGGGCATCGGCTCGGGCCGGGGCCGGGATGAGGAGGGCAATCGCCCTTGGGAGACGCCTCCGCGGATGGGTAGCGGCCCAAGCACAGCGAGATGAGGGATGGGGGCAGAGGGAGGGCCATCGTCACATCCACCCATCGCAGCTCGCGCGATTCCCCGAACCGTGGCGCTACCTGCAGTGCTGAATCAAGGAATATTCGTCCCGCAAGGTGTGGCCATCCAGGGGAGGCGGAGCCGGGCGGAGGGGTGGGG
>JBFILE010000141.1:0-9312 GCA_041599855.1 Thermoplasmatota archaeon | reverse complement strand
GGCTGGCGTCGTCATTCGCCACGCTCGGTGTTCCCAATTGTTCCTGCACGGTCGTGGCCTGTTCGTCGAGCTTCAACGCCTGCGCACGATGATGCTGCCCACGCGCGCCGGCATCGACCGATCCTCAAGCGCGTGCTCGAGTCCCGCATTCACAAGAACCGCATCCAAGGGTCCCGGGGCCTTCGGCTATGGCGGGGGCGTCGCCGAACGGTCCCCGGATGCACGCAGCTCAGGGGTGCCACCGCCATCGACACGGCTCAGTGCCATGGCCTGTGCAGAATAGCCCCGCGCGGATTCGAACCGCAGTCCCAGGATCCAAAGTCCCGGATGATTGGCCACTACACTACGGGGCTGTGTGGCGAGGACGGAAGCCGTCGCGAGGGCGGGAACCGGGAAGTCCCTTAAAAAAGGTGCCGCATCGGGTGCCTGCCCCATCCATCGATCCGGCCCGCAGGCGTTGGGGTCATGCGGACGAGCGGACGCGGGGAGAGGAGGGGGGCTGGGATGTTGGGGTGTTGCTGGCTGGCTGGCTGTTGCTGGCTCCCGCGCCTTCGGCAACGCGGGGCAGCGCACCCGATGGGAGGCCGGCACACCTGCCACGCCGCGCCCCGGTTGGCGGAGGGCGTGGCGGGCGGATGGCCGGTCGGCAAACCGGTTTCGTTCAGAGGCAAGGGGTTTGGTGGTGGCGCGTGGGGCCCGGAGGCCCCGACCTGCATCAGCTGCGGCGACGCATCACGAGTGCGAGCGCGCCGAGGAGGCCCACGGCGCCGATCGCGGCGATTCCGGGGACGGTCTTCGCGCCGATGTCACCATCGTCGCCCGCGCCCGGGGTCCCGCCGTTCTCGGGATCCGCTTCGGCACCGCCATCGGAGCCGCCCGTGTCGGTTCCGGGGCCGCCGAGGTACACGTTGCCGTCGTCGCAGTCCGTCGCGGACCCGTCCATGCACGAGCCGCTTTGGCTCGTGGGGGCGTGGGAGCACCGGTCGCCTTCGCAATCGGGCGCTTCACCCGAGTGGCAGGACACGTCCTGGCAACCGCCATCGGGATCGCCCGGAGGGGCGTACTCGCAATCCTGGTCGCCGCAGTCGGGGCTGCCGTACGAGCAGGCGTCGCCGTCGCAAGTCCCCTGATGGGACGTGACTTCGCTGCAGTCTTCCGTACAGTCCTCTGTCGCGTCCTCGCGGGCAGCGTCGTTCCCGTCTTCCTCACGGGGAGTCGTCGCCGGGTCATCCTGTTCCGGATCTTCGGCGGGTGCGCTGGTCGTGCACATCCGGTCGGGGGGGCACGCCGGTTTTCCTTCGTAGTATTCCGCCGAGGACGTGGCGGCGATCGCGAGCACGGCAATGCTGGTGAGAATGACAAGGGTTGGCCACTTCATGGACCTTGAGAGGTGCCCTTGGCTAATGGTCGTCTGGATTACGTCTGGATTTCACCAAACGGCCCGCCCGGACCCTGCTTGCCCGTGGGCCACGGCCTCCCGACCCAGGATGGCCGGGCGGGGTTGGGCCGGCGAACGGCCGTGTCCCTTCCCACCCCGGAAACCACCCTGCCACTCCCCTGCACTTTCCCTTGTCCGCGTGAACGCCGTGAGGAAAGCCTCTTCAAATAGCCACGCGGTAGCATGGGACATGCGTGACGTTTACGTCGTCGGCGTCGGCCAGACGAAGTACGGCAAACTCGAGGAAAGCCTCCGCGAATCCGCGTGCCTGGCTGCCCTCGAAGCCATCGACTCGGCCGGCATCGACCCCCGCGACCTCGACGGGGCCTTCATCGCGAACGCCCTCGGCATGGCGGAGCGCCAAGGCCACCTCGGCCCCCTCATCATGACGAGCCTCGGGATTCCGGACAAACCTGCAAGCACCATCGAAGCGGCGTGCGCGAGTGGGTCGAGCGCCTTCCGGGAAGCCGTCGTGAACGTGGGCGGCGGGTACGCCGACGCCTACCTTGCGGTCGGCACCGAGAAGGTAAGCGGCATCGACACGATCACCGCCACGTCGTACTTCGCCTACGCGAGCGACTACGTGTACGAGGGCGAGTGCGGGGCGAGTTTCCCCGGCCTCTACGCCACGATCGCACGGGCGCACATGAAGAAATACGGGACAACGAGCGAGGACCTCGCGCGGGTCGCCATCCAGAACCACAAGAACGCGATGCACAACCCGAAGGCGCACTTCCACAAGGAGATCACCATGGAGGACGTGATGAACAGCATGGTGGTCGCGAGCCCCCTCCGGCTCTACGACGCATGCCCCTTCTCCGACGGTGCAGCCGCGGCCATCGTCGCCACGAAGGAGGTCGCGGAGCGCCTTGGCGGCCCCATGGTGAAGGTCGCAGGCTTCGGCCGCGCCGGAAGCGTGGCCGCCCTCAGTGACCGCGAGGACATGACGAGCCTCCCCGGCGCCAAGATTGCAACGAAGCAGGCCCTCGACATGGCTGGGATGCGCATCAACGACGTGGACACGTTCGAGGTCCACGATTGCTTCACCATCGCGCAGCTTGTCGCCTCCGAGGACATGGGATTGTTCGAGCCCGGCAAGGCCGCCCGCGCAGTCGAGGACGGCGTCACCGCGGTGGACGGGGAACGCCCCGTGAACACGTCCGGCGGACTCAAGGCGAAAGGCCACCCCGTCGCATCGACCGGCCTCGGTCAGATCAACGAACTGTACGCGCAGATCACGGGGAAGGCCAACGGCCGCCAGGTGAACGGTGCGCGGACCGGCCTCGCCCACAACGTGGGAGCCACCGGCGGCAGCGTTGCGGTCGCCATCCTCCAGGGGGAGAACTGAATGGTCGTTGACACCAGCAGCTTGGTCTTCTCGCAGAAGGAACAGCGGGAGAACATCAAGGACGGGTCGATAACCGCATGGCACTGCAGGACCTGTGACCACAAGTCCGTGACGCCCATGTACATCTGCCCGAAGGACATGAGCCGCGATATCGACAAGGTCGCGCTCCCGACCGAGGGCGAAGTCGTCTCATTCACCATCCAGAAGATCTCGATCGAGGCGTTCATCAACGAGGTGCCGTTCGCGTTCCTCGTTGTGAAGCTCGACGACGGAACGCTGGTTCCGGGTTGGATGGGCGACGTCTGGAAGGACTCGGACATCCCCGTGGGCCAGCGCGTCCGCCAGGAAGGGACATACAAGCCCGGCATCCTCTTCGAGAAGATCTGATTCGCCGGATCATCCAGCGGCCGCGTCCGCCGCTGGCATCCCGTTTCCACAAAGGATCCTACGATGATGCGGAGATTCCCGGTGGAACATCCGGGGCGTCGCCTTCGACAACGCGTCCCGCCCGGTTCTCCGGATGGCCCTGTGAAAACGCGACTCTCCCCCCTCCGTCATCGCCAAGTTAAGCCACTTTGGACCGCCCGCGAGGGGTGGGTGTGACGGTTGAGGCCCCCACCAGCCCACCCCCGGCGCGCCTGCGGCGCGACCTGCACCCCACCCCGCCACCCGCGCCACCTCCCTCGGATGGCGACGCCTGGCTGCCGCGAGTTTCTTTAACTTGGCACTGCCCCCCGCCGCACCACATACGCGACCCACGATCCCGTGATCCGGACCATGCATCGACGTCGGGATTCCCGCGTGCGACTGCGCGGTCCTGTGCGACGCGCGGTTCATGCCGCGTCCCAAGGTCTATGACCCCGGGCCGCAGTGGCGGACGCCGTGGCCGGCGGGATCCCTCCACTACTGGCGGACATGGCGGTCGTGCTCGCGGTGGCGGGCGTAACGACGCTCCTGTTCAATCGCCTGAAGCAGCCCACCGTCCTCGGGTACCTTCTCGCAGGCCTCATCGTGGGTCCGTTCACGTGGGGCGGGGCCTTCGTGCAGGACGCGGGGACCGTGCGCCTCCTGGGCGACCTCGGCGTCATCTTCCTCCTTTTCGCCCTCGGCCTCGAATTCAATCTCCGGAAGCTGCGGAAGGTGGGGGCCACAGCCCTTGTGAGCGGCACCCTGCAGGTCGCGCTCATGATCTGGCTCGGCTACCTCGTGGGGCGCGCGTTCGGCCTCCCGCCCCTCGGCGCCATCTTCCTCGGAAGCATCGTGAGCATCAGTTCGACCGTCATCATCGTGAAGGTCGTCGGGGAGCGCGGGCAACAGGACCAGGAGTGGGCGCAGGTCGTCTTCGGGATCCTGATCATCGAGGACATCCTCGCCGTCCTCATGCTCACCCTCCTGAGCGCGGCCGGCGGTGCGGAGGCGTTGACCCCTTCCGCGGTCGGATTCCTCCTCGGCAAGTTCGCGTTGTTCATTGTGGGCGCCCTCGTCCTCGGCCTCCTCGTCGTCCCCCGCTTCATCACGTATGTGGCGGGTCTTGATCTGGAGGACGTCCTTGTCGTCACCGCCATCGCCCTCGGTTTCGGCCTTGCGATCCTCGGCGGCGTACTCGGCTTCAGCCCCGCCCTCGGCGCCTTCCTCATGGGTGCCCTCATCGCCGAGAGTTCCGCCCACCACAAGGTCGAAGCGTTGATCGCGCCGGTCCGTGACCTGTTCACGGCCATCTTCTTCGTGACCGTGGGCATGCTCGTGGACCCCCGCGCCATCGTGGAGCATGCTCCCCTGATCCTCGCTGTCACCGCGGCCGTCATCGGC
Source organism: Thermoplasmatota archaeon (assembly GCA_041599855.1). GTDB lineage: Archaea > Thermoplasmatota > SW-10-69-26 > JACQPN01 > JAJPHT01 > JBFILE01. Next base: position 4,717 of record JBFILE010000141.1, on the reverse strand, counting down.
GGCAAGATCATCGCCGGCACATTCGCCACCTTCGTCACGGGACGCGATCCGACCACAAGCCTCCGGGTCGGTTTCGGCCTCGCGCAGGTCGGGGAGTTCAGCTTCATCCTCGCGGCCCTCGCCGTCTCGGTCGGGGCCACCGATGCACCCCTCTACGTGGTCAGCGTGAGCGCCGCGGCCATCACGACCTTCACGACGCCGTACCTCATCGAGGCGGCTCCCCGCTTCGCCCGCACCCTCGACCGCGTCGCGCCGCGGTCCCTCCGCACGTACGTGACCCTGTATTCGGCATGGACGCGTCGCCTCTACGAGGGCGGCGGCAGCGACCCCCGTCGCCGGGATGCGATCCGTGCCGCCGTGCGTACCGGGTTCTTCGGCGCCGCCGCGATCGCAGTGATCGTTGCCGGAGGTGCGAGCGTCCGCGTCCTCGGCCACGCTCTCGGGGACCTCTTTGCCGCCCGCCGGTTCGCGGACCTCCTCGCATGGGTCGCGGTGGGCATCGCGTCCCTCCCCTTCCTGGTGCTGTACTCCCGCGCCCAAGGCCACCTGTCCCGCCTACTCGCGGACCTTGCGCTCCCGTCACGGCTCGCCCGCCGCAAAGACGCGCCCGCCGTCCGTGCCATCCTGTCAAGCACCTTCTTCCTTGCAGGCCTCGCCGTCGCGGCCACCGTTTTCCTGGTTTTCGCGAGCCCGCTGCTCCCGGCGGGCCCCATCCTCCTCCTCGTCGCCGGAAGCCTCGTTGTCGCAGCCTTCCCGCTATACCGCGCCATCCTCCGATTCCAGACGCGAGTGGACACGGCCCTCGAAGGCGTCCTCGGCGACCCGGACGCGACACCGGCCGCGGTCCTCGACCGCCACCACGAGGTTCTCGACCAGATGCGCATCGAGCACCGGTAAAGGGAGGGGCGTCGCGCCGGCCGATGCCCCCGCCGGGCGCTTTACGCGTGGGGTGTCAACGAAGCCGGAACATGCGGGTCGCGAGAGGTGGGTGAGACAATTGGGGCCCCCACCGGCACACCCCCGGGGCGGCTGTGCCGCGACCTGCACCCGACCCTTCGGCCCACGCGGGGTTGGCCCGCGGATGCCGGGCCCGCACGTCGCGGCGTCGGAAGGAATCTCCATCCTACGGGTGCCCGCGGTTCATGGCCCTACGGGTACGCGCGGTTCATGGTGCGCGGATACGGTGTCGCATCCCGGATGTGGTCGAGTTTCCCGAGCCATGCGAGGACACGCTCCGTGCCAAGGCCGAATCCGGAGTGCGGGACACTTCCGTAGCGGCGCAGGTCAAAGTACCATTCGTACGCCTTGAGGTCCACGGGGATGTTCTCGCGCTCCGCCTGCAGCTTCAGGCGCTCGATCATGGAGTCCACGTCGAGTTCACGCTCACTGCCGCCGATGATCTCCCCGTACCCCTCAGGGGCGATCATGTCGGCGCAACCTACTGTCACGTCGTCGATGCGCTTCATGTAGAACGCCTTGATCTCGGCCGGCCACTCCATGACGAAGATCGGCTTGACTTCGCCTTCGACGAGGGCGCGCTCATGGGGGACGCCGAAGTCCTCTCCCCACTCAAAGTCGGGGAATCCCCGCTTCTGGAGTTCGCTGACCGCGTCATCGTACGAGTACCGCTTGAACGGGCCCTTCACCTGAAGGAGGTCCTCGGGGTCGCGGCCCAGGGCGCGGAGTTCCTCCTCCGCGGTCTCGGCGACGCGCTGGGCCACATGGGACACGAGTTCCTCCTGGATCTGCATATTCCCCTTGTAATCAACCCATGCGGCCTCCTCTTCGAGGTGGCCGTACTCCGTGAGGTGTTTGCGGGTGCGGCTCTTCTCGGCGCGGAAGCTCGGGGTGAGGCACCAGACCTTGTCCAGGGAGTACACGAGGCCCTCAAGGTAGAACTGGGCGCTCTGGGAAAGGTACGCCTCCTTCCCGAAGTAGTTGAACGTGAACAGGTCGGAGCCGCCCTCGCACGCGTTCGTCGTGATCACACTCGGCGTGGTCTCGTAGAAGTTCTCCTTGTCGAACCATTCGCGGAAGGCGCGGAGCATCTTCGCCTTCAGCTTCATGCTGTGGGTCATCTGGCGGCTTCGGAGCCACAGGTGCCGCATGTCGAGAAGGAACTCCTCCGATTCCGCTTCCGCGGCATCCTGGTTGATCGGGTACTCGTGGGACGGCCCGACGAGGGTGTAGCCGATGGCCTTGATCTCGAATCCGCCGGGGGCGCGGTCATCCGCTGCGACCTCGCCCGTGATGATGGCGCTCGCCTCCATCTGGGACGCCTTCGCGCCCTCGAAATCGGCGTCCGGCACATTTCCCTTCTTCACGGTGACCTGGACCGTGGCGCTCGAATCCCGCAGGACGGCGAACACGATCTTGCCGCTCGACCGGATGCGGTGGATCCATCCCCGAACCTCGATCGTCTTGCCGGTGTGGTCGCCTGCGAGGATGCTCGCGATGGGGACCCAGGTCTGCTCCATGGGCGCCGTGAGGCGCCATATGGGGCATAAGGGCTGCCCTTCGGGGTGGGGCGTCGCCGGCGTGCGGGGGCCGGGGGCCATTGGATGGCCCACCGGCCCCACGCGGCGGAATCTCCGCCCCTTACCCTTAAGAACGAACCCGTGTTTCGACGGCGCGTGACCTCCCCCGAGGCCCCGAAGGCGAAAACCGCCTGGACGGTTGCCGACTCCCAGACCGAGTACAACATCGAGAACTGGGGAGCCGGCTACTTCACGGTGAACGAAACCGGGCATCTGTGCGTGACTCCGTACGGCAAGGATGGTCCGATCATCGACATGATGGATGTCATCGAGGACCTCCACGAGCGGGGGATCGGATTCCCGTGCGTGATCCGGTTCCAGGATGTGCTCCGCAGCCGCGTCGTGATGCTGAACGAGACGTTCCGTGCCGCCATCAAGGAGCACGGGTTCAGCGGCCACTACTTCGGCGTGTTCCCCATCAAGGTGAACCAGATGCGCGAAGTCGTCGAGGAGATCCTTGACGCCGGCGAGCCGTACGCCTACGGCATCGAGGCCGGCTCAAAGCCGGAGCTCTTCCCCGCCATCGCCCTCAACACCCATCCGGACGCCCTCACCATCTGCAACGGCTACAAGGACGAGGATTACATGCGCCTCGCCCTCATCGGCCGCAAGCTCGGGCGCAAGGCCATCGTCGTCATCGAGAAACTCTCGGAGATCCCCCTCGTGCTCCGCGTTGCCGACGAACTCGGCGTCGAACCGCTCCTCGGCTTCCGCGCGCGCCTTGCGACCAAGGGAGCGGGAAAGTGGGAGTCATCCAGTGGGGATTTCGCGAAGTTCGGTCTGACTGTGCCGGAGATCGTGCAAGGACTCCGCCTCCTGCGGGAAGCCGGCAAGCTCCACACCCTGAAACTCTTCCACTTCCACGTCGGGAGCCAACTCACCGACATCCACACCATCAAGGACGCCGTGCGCGAAGGGGCCCGCATCTATGCGAAACTCCGCAAGATGGGATGCGACATCGAGTACTTCGACATCGGTGGAGGACTCGGCGTTGATTACGTGGGCTCGAAGACCACGAACAACTCCAGCACGAACTACTCCCTCGAAGAGTACGCGCGGGATGTCGTCTACAACCTCAAGCAGATCTGCGATCAGGAGGACGTGCCCGAACCGAACCTCGTGAGCGAGAGCGGCCGCGCCGTAACCGCCCACCACTCCTGCATCGTGATGAACGTGTTCGGCGCCATCGAGATGGGCGTCGAGAAGGAGCCCTCGGACATCATCGTCGGCGATGACGAGTTCGGGAATGACCTCGTCCGCGAGATGCGGGACATCGTCCACGGCCTCACCGAGGAGAACGTCCTCGAAACCTTCCACGACGCCGAGTCCAAGCGCGATGATGCCCTGCAGGCGTTCCGCCTCGGATTCCTCGGCCTCGAGGAGCGCGCGGCCGTCGAGAACATGTACTGGGACCTCATGAAGAGCCTCGTCCGCGTGACCCGGGACATGAAGCACGTGCCCGAGGACCTCCGCGACCTCGGCACGGAACTTGCCGACCAGTACCTCGCGAACTTCAGCCTGTTCCAGAGCGCCCTCGACCACTGGGCCTTCGACCAGCTGTTCCCCATCGCCCCCATCCACCGGCTCGACGAGAAGCCCGGTCGCGGGGCGACCCTCGTGGACATCACGTGCGACTCGGACGGCAAGATCGACCGTTTCGTCGACATCGAAGGCGAGCGGCAGACCCTGCCCCTCCACAAGCTCCGCAAGGATGAGCCGTACTTCATCGGCATGTTCCTCACCGGCGCGTACCAGGACATCATGGGCGACATGCACAACCTGTTCGGCCGCACAAACGAGGTGCATGTGTTCAGCGACGATGACGACCCCGAGGACTTCTACATCGAGACGGTGATCAAGGGCGACATCGTGAGCGACGTCCTCGGGCGCGTCCAGTACGAGCCCAAGGACCTCGTCAAGAAGGTGAAGGCGGCGGTGGACCTCCGCATCAAGGACGGGTCCATGAAACCCAAGGAAGGGGTCGCGCTCGTCGATTTCCTCGATGCGCAGATGTCCGCGTACACGTACCTCATTGCGACGTCCGCGGACGGACTTGAGCGGCTCAGCGGCGCCCAGATGGAAGCCATGCGCCAAGGGTCCGCAGGGAAGTAGTTGGGCAGCGCCGCGGACCCGCATCGTCGCCGGAGGTTCGCCGTCGCGCCCATGGGTGACCACGGGGG
>JBFILE010000140.1:0-9397 GCA_041599855.1 Thermoplasmatota archaeon | reverse complement strand
CGCGTCCCGACCGGCACGTACGCCCGGTCGAAATGGCCGGTGTAGTCCGCGTCGGGGCGGATGAGCTTGTTGTCCCCGTGCTGCTCGACCACGTGCGCGGTCCAGCCGCTCACGCGGGAAAGGGCGAACACCGGGGTGAAGATGTCCGTGGGGATGCCCATGTAGTTGTATGAGGATGCGCTGAAGAAATCGACGTTCGCGTCGAGGCCTTTCGCGTCCTTCATGAGCTTCTGGATGGCGAGGCTCATCTCGTAGTACTTCGAGTTCCCTTCACGCTTGCCGAGGGTCTCGGAGATGTGCTTGAGGTGCACGGCGCGGGGGTCGAGGGTCTTGTAGACGCGGTGGCCGAACCCGGGCACCTTGTCCTTGCGCTCAAGCTTGTCGGCGATGACCTCATCGACGCGGCCGAGGGAGCCGATGTCCTCGAGCATGAGCATCACGTTGGTGTTCGCGCCGCCGTGGAGCGAGCCCTTGAGCGCGCCGATGGCGCCGACGACCGCGGAGTGCATGTCGGCGAGGGTGCCGGCGATGACGCGGGCCGCGAAGGTGCTCGCATTGAACGAGTGGTCCGCGTGGAGGACGAGGCACACGTCGAAGAAGCGCGCCATCTCCTCGTCGGGGACTTCCCCGTTCATCATGTAGAGGAAGTTCGCGGCGTGGGAGAGTTCGGGCTTTGGTGCCACGAAGTCCTTGCCGTCCCGGTACCGGACGTAGGCGGCGATGAGGGTCGCGGTCTGCGCGGTCAGGCGTTCCGCCTTGCGCCGGTTTGCGTCCATCTCGTTCGAGTCCTTGTCCGGATCGTTCGCGGAGAGGAGCGACGTGGCGGTGCGGAGGAATTCCATGGGATCCATCTTGGGCGCAAGATCCTTCATCATGCGGTGGATGTCCGCATCCACGTCACGCTGGGAGGCGAGACGCTTCTGGAATTCCGCGAGCTGGGACGCCGTCGGGAGCGCATCGTTCCACAGGAGGTAGCAGGTCTCCTCGAACGTGGAGTGCTTCGCGAGGTCGTGGATGTTGATTCCACGGTACGTGAGTATGCCCTCTTGACCATCGATCCACGAGAGCGCCGTCGACCCTGCGACGATGCCAGCGAGACCACCTTTGGATGCTTTCTTCTCGACCACGGCAGGACCCTCCGGGGAGTTCGGGAGAACAGGTTTTCATTCTTCAACGTATCGACGGCTCCCGTCGGCACGACACATGCCGACGTTCAAGGGCCGAGCCGCGATCGGTTCGGTGCATGTGCGGATTCGCAGGGATGCGTCAAGCGGCACCCATCGGAGGCCCCAGTGGCGCACCCACCTCTTGCGGCCGGCACCCGATCCGTTGGATCAGCCCCTGACCTGCGGGGCCATCCGTGGGGACCGTTCCGAGAACGCCCGTTCCGGGCATCCCTCGCCAAACAGCCGTCACCCCGAACGGGAGTTCACAATCACTCCGCATCGAGGTGCGCCCGGATCTTCCGGGCGAGCCCGGGCCCGACGCCGGGTACCCGCGCGAGGTCCTCCACGCCGGCTTTCACCACCGCATCCGTGGACCCGAAATAGGCGAGGAGGGCCCGCTTCCGCGCCGCACCGAGGCCGGGGATCACATCGAGGGCGCTCTTCCGCATGGCCATCGCGCGGCGCTTCCGCTGGTAGTTCACGGCGAAGCGGTGGGCTTCATCCCGCGCCCGCATGAGCGCAAGGAGCCCGGGGTCGCGTTTGGTGAGCGCCACGGGGTGCACACGCCGTGGCACGAACACCTCCTCTTCGCGCTTGGCGAGGGAGGCAAGGGGCAGGTCGGCAAGACCGAGACCGAGGAGGGCTTCGCGGGCGGCCGCGAGCTGCCCCTTGCCACCGTCGATGAGGACGAGGTCCGGCAATGCATTCCCTTCGACGAGGACGCGCTTGTACCGACGTTCCACGACCTCGCGCATGGCACGAAAGTCATCGTTCGTGTCCAGCGTGATCTTGAACTGCCGGTATTCCGGCGGGGTGGCAACCCCATCCACGAGGACACTCATGCTCGCGACGACCTCGGTGCCGCCAAGGTGGGAGATGTCGAAGCACTCGATGCGCCGCGGCAATGTTTCGAGCCCCAACGCCTTCTGGAGGTTCTCCAGCTCCGCGTTGGATTCCTTCTCCCCGCGCCGCGTCCGCTCACTCTCCAGCTTGAACCGCGCGTTCTTCAGCGCAAGGTCGAGGATGCGGGCGAGGTCGCCGCGCTGGGGAATCCTGAGGGCGACCTGTCGGCCGGAGCGTTCCGTCAGCACTTCGGCGAGGGCGTCTCCACCGGGGATGACTTCCGGAACCACGATTTCCCGCGGCACCACGGGCAGGTGCTCGTAGTAGCGGTGGATGAACTCGGAGAGGAGGTCGCCGCGGTCGCTTGCTGCGGTCCGCCGGAAGAAGAAATGCTCCTGACCCGCAACCTGTCCGCCGCGAATGAGGATGACGATGCCGACGGCGCGGTCGGGATCCATCGCCAGGTGGAACGCGTCCCGGTCCTCAAGGCCGCGGCTGAACATGGTCTGCTTTTCAAGGGTCGCCTGGATGGCGCGGAGGCGGTCGCGCAGGATCTTTGCGCGCTCGAATTCGAGGTTCTCGGACGCCGCGTTCATGTCGCGGGTCAGCTGCGGAACGAGCCGGGAGGCGTCCCCGCGGAGGAATTGGATGGCTTCCTCAACGGCGCGCGTATGCTCGACCACGGGGTCCGCCATGGCGAGGGGGCCGTCGCCGACGGCGCGCACCCGCTGCGCCGGGTCCTTCACGCAGGGCGCCCAGCACAGGTTCATCTGGAAGTTCAGGCAGCCACCCGGGATCAGTTCCTTGCAATCCCTGATCTTGAAGGCCTCGCGGATGACCTTGATGGCGAGGCGCGCCGCGCCCGCATCCGGGAATGGTCCGAATGTCCACCCGGTCGCGCGGGGATTCCGCGTGAGGGTGAGACGGGGATACTGGTGCTTGGTAAGGTGGATGTACGGGTACCGCTTGTCGTCGGTGAGCCGCACGTTGTACTTGGGCTTCAGCCGTTTGATCAGGTTCGATTCGAGGAGGAGGGCATCCTTCTCCGAGTTCGTGAGCATGAACTCGATGGCGGTTGCCCGCTCCAGCATCTTGACCTTGCGGGGTTCCAGATCCTCCGGGCGATAGGATGAGAGCCGTGAGCGGATGTTGCCGGCCTTCCCGATGTAGAGGGCGGTGCCTGCGTCATCCTTGAACACGTAGCAACCCGGGTCCTCGGGTGCCGCCTTGAGGTCGATCTGGAACATGGGGGCTGGCGAAGGAATGAGACGGGCTCCGGCCATGACCCTTTCGGGGCTGCGGCGATGGACGCGGCGCCGGCAACGGGCACGCACTCGACCGCACCTCCCCGGCGGACAGGCGTCGCCACCGGAGGGCCATGTGGACGCGTGGGCACCCACACGCCTCGCCAGGCAAGGGCGTTCGGGCACGCGGACCTGAAGGGCGGGCGCGCGACGCCCGGCCCCGGGCCCCCGCCCGGGCCTGAACCGAGCCCGACCGAGACGACATCAGGGCCGTCCCCTGACGGCCCGACGTACGACCCGACGGATGCCACCGCCCGGCCGGGATGGCGGCACATGGATATCGTTTGGCCCGCAGAAGGCATTCCCGTTGGCGCTCGTACCAAAAACGGCTATGCATCCGTTCCGCATTCCGTAGGATCGACCGCTCGCGCCCGAGGACCGGGGATCACCGTGACCACCACATTCCAACGAATCCTGCACATCGAGGACAGCGAGACGGACGCGTTCATCGTTCGCCGCGGACTACGTGACGTCCCCGGCCTTGCCATCGAGTGGGTGACCACCGGGTCCGAGGGCCTCGAGAAGGCACGAAGGGAATCGTACGACCTCATCCTCCTGGATTACGCATTGCCGGACATGACAGGCCTTGAAGTCCTCGTGCGCCTCACCCAGCGGCAACCGGACGCCCCGGTCGTCCTCGTGAGCGGCTTCGGCAGCGAGTACGTGGCCGCACGCGGCATCCACCTCGGTGCCCTCGGGTACGTGAACAAGGACACGCCGGAGTTCAAGGAGGACCTGAAGGCCATCCTGCAGAAGCTCTTCGAGGCCGGCGTCGAACGCCGCCGATCCCGAGAGATCGAGGAACTGGTCAAGCAGCAGCCGACCATCCGCAAGCAGGTGGAGGGCGTGCTGACGGACCTGCGCAAGGCGATCCCGGATGCGCGGGGGTCCTTCGTCGCAAGCTTCGACGGGTTGCCCATCGCCGTGTCCAAGCGCGGGGACGAGAAGGAGGTGGATGTGCTGAGCGCCATGGCGTGCGCGAGCGTCCTGAAGAACCTGGATGTCCTCGGGAGCGCCTTCGAGCTCAAGGACCACAAGGGCGGCATCGTCCATTACAGCGAAGGCTCCCTCATGTTCCACAAGGTGGAGAGTGTGGGGTCCCTTGTCGTCATCCTCGATCGGCAGGCCTCGTGGAGGGACGATGGCAAGGAGATGGAGCAGGCGCTGAAGGAGATCGAGGAAGTCATCCTGAAGACGTGATGCGATGGGGTAGCCCGCGCGGCACATCAGGCGGATTGCCGCGAATTGGAGGCCACACCTTCGCCGGCCCCTTCCACCATGTAGGCGGCATGCAGCAACCGGACCTTGCGGGATTCGAGTTCGGCACGCTGACTCTTGATCTCATCAACGTAGGCCGCGTAGCCTTCCCGGGAAAGCTTGCCGGTCCCGAGCATCACGGTGGCCCGGTTGATCCGCACGTTCAGTTCCTTCAGGTCGTTCTCGAGGGCAACGAGTTCCGGAGGCAGTGCGGCCACGGCGGCCCGGTTGGCGACCTGCGGCGTCGGCTCACGGAAGGATCGCACGTCGCGCGGCGTTTCCGAGAAGGCCACGGATGCCGGCTTCAGGGTCGGATCCGACCGCTTCTTCCGGTAGCGGCTCGCCATCAACGTCACGCCGAGCAGGGCGCTCAACGAACCCGCCGCGACGAGGATGTTGTTGGCGACTGTCCAGGTCTCGGGGTCCAGCCACCCGAAGGTGATCTCAGGAGCGAATGCGATCACGCCCAGCATGATCCCCAACCATGCAAGGTATACACCGAGGTAAGGGAATGCCCGGCGTTCGTGAGCCATGGTTGCCCGTCTCCTTGACCGTGTATTTATACGGTAGGGGAAGGGAGTATCCCGCACCCCTCCTTGACATGTCGCAACTTCAGCCAATATACGCGCGAGGTACTCGAAGATGTCTCCGCGGGTTCGACAGGTGGCACACGCGACAAGGGCGGCGTGGGGAAACTGGTAACGTCCGCGCGGGCGCACGCCATCGGACATTCCGCGAATTCGCAAGGAATCCGGGGTGCGGCCCCATGGCGGAGACCGGCCGGTGCAGCTTCCGCGTGCGCCCGGATGGGTAGGGAATGCAGGGTGGCGCTTCCGCGTGCGCCCGGATGGATAGGGAACGCAGGGTGACGCTTCCGCGTGCGCCCGGATGGATAGGGAACGCAGGGTGGCGCTGGCGTTGCGCACGGGCCCGCGCCGCACGCGACCTCCGCGACGAACACGCCCCCGGCCTGGGGGCCTAACCGCCAGTGCGCTTTCGCCGCCCACGTCCGGCGCGACGCAGCAACCGGCCTCGATGGCGGTGAATCCGAAGGCCCGCGACCGCAGGCGATCACGGCGCAAGCGGCCGTGGACGGGCGAAGGGATTCGTGGGAATCACGTCACGCCCCGAGACGCGGGGAAACAAGGCGCCGGGACGCAAAGAAGTGCAGGCGCCGGGATTCGAACCCGGGCTTGAAGCTTGGAAGGCTTCAGTCCTAACCAGACTAGACTACACCTGCGGGTGTGGGACTTCCCCCGAACGGGGAGGTCCCGTATATCAGCTCTTCGGGCCGGAACGCGCGGGCCCGCGGCACCGGTTGACGGACGCGGCTCAGAACCCGAGCTGCGCGATCTGGTCCTTGATGCTCTTGGACGCAGCGTTGAGCCAGTCCTGGTCCTCGCCTTCGAGGGCGAATTCCACGATCTTCTCGACACCGCGGCGACCGAGGACGACAGGGACACCGAGCGCGACTTCGCTCAGGCCGTATTCGCCGTCGAGGACGGTGACGGCCGGAACCAATTGCTTGGGGCCTTGGCCGATGGCGGCCATGACCATCTGGCTGATGGCGATGCCGGGCGCGTAGTACGTGGCGCCCTTCTTCGCGATGATGGTGGCGGCGCGGCCGCGCACCTGCTCCTTGGCTTCGGCCCAGTCGACCTTGCTGCCGCCGGTGTCGGCGATGCTGGAGGCGGGGAACATCTGTTCCCCGTGGTTGCCGAGGATCCACGAGTCGTTCCACGTGTTCGCCTTGACTTCGTCGCGGAGGACGTCCCAGAGGCGCATGGAGTCGTGGAGGGCACCCATGCCGTAGATCTGGTTCCGCTTCTTGCCGGAGACCTTCCACGCCGCGTACACGAGGGGGTCCACGGGGTTCGTGACGATGTTGATCTGGGCGTCGGGCGCGACGGCCAGGATCTTCTTCGTGATGTCCTGGATGATGCCGCTGTTCTTCGCAAGGAGGTCCTCGCGGGTCATGCCGGGCTTCCGCGCAAGGCCCGCGGACACGACGACGACATCGGCGCCTGCAAGAAGGTTGTAGTCACTGCCGCCGACGACGCGGGTCTCGAGTCCGAGGCCGGCAGCGGCCGTGTTGAGGTCCATGGCCTCACCGGCGGCGAGGTCCTCGACGAGGTCCACGATTGCGATCTCCTTCACGCCTTTCACGCGGTGGAGAGTCGAGTAAACAGCATTCGAGCCGATCTTGCCCGCGCCAACGAAACCGATCTTGGTCATTGGGGAACCCGGGGCCGGGAAACGGGGAGTCCGGTAAAATCGTTCCGGCGGACAGGGCGGGGGAGTCTGCCGCGTGACCCCGGGGAGCACGAAGGTGCCGACGCGGCAAGGTCCGGATGCCTGGCGAGGCCAAGGGCGAGTTCGGCGACGACGACCACGAACACGAGTCGACGAAGAGGTAGAGCCAGCCGACCTTCCGCTCGCGTCCGAGGTCCTCGTCCTGCCGGATTTCGGGGCGGGTCCACCAGTCCCGGGGTTTCGCTCCGGGTTTCGCAACGTCGTTGGCCATGTTGGGTCACCGGGGTTGCGCTGCGCTCGCTGGGACGCCGCCCCAGGGACGCTGGCGAAGGGCCTCGAAGCTGCCGACGCCAGCGAGCGTCCGACGGTCAAAGGGCCCAAATCGGGACCTTGCGGACCCGTCGGAGCGTGGCCCCGCGACGGCCGTACCGATCAAGGTTTTCTGAAAGGAATTCTGGAACCCCTTCCCGGTACGGCCGAAGCCACATGCCCCCGCAGCACGTGCCGGACATGGAGGCTCAGTCCATCTTCCAGTCCCAGTCCCTTCGACGCATCGCCACCGTCGCCCTCATCGTCGGCTTCCTTGCGTCCGCCGCGCCCGCCGTTGTCGCGAACCACGCATCCCTCGATCGGGCCACCATGAATGACCGACCCGCGACGCGGGAGGACGATGGCGAAGTCGTGAACTACCCGGGGAGTGTGTTCCACGGCATGGGGAACCAGGTCACCTTCGGCGGAACCCCCGGCGATGGCGGCATGTTCCTTGATGCGCGTTTGTCGAACCTGATCGCCCCCGGGGCGCCGGAGGATGGCATCGCGCTGTACCCCGGCGCATACCTTTCACCCCTCACGGGAAACCCCGACATCCTCGTCACGGGCCGATACACGTCGAGCGCGTGGTACGGGCAGTGGAACGACCTGAACGGGAACGGGCGCATCGACGACATCCATGACGCCATGGCGTCCGGCGGCGACGAGTTCCGGTGGCGCGGCGTCGGCTCGGGCGAGTCGGACGTTGCCATCGTGGATTTCGTGCTTCCGCGCATGTGGACGTACACCGCCGCATACGGACCCCGGAACTACGATGACTACGCGGACCCGTACAACCGGGGCGACGAGATGTTGGACCGGACCGGGTACTCGAACGCGGAGCAGGAGTGGGTGTCGCGGGAGTACTACACGACCGTGGACGGCGGCTTCCTCACCACCATCCAGCACATCACCGTCGCAGGCGCGACGCGCCTTGCCGGCAACGAGGAGGAGTACGACATCCATGATCCCGCAGCCCTTGTGGATGTGGACCGCTACACCGGCCTCGGACCCGACGTGCAGGCGTTGTACCTCGCAGCGGCAGACCTCGCCTACCCGTACCAGTACACGGACTACTTCTGGTCCGTGGAACGGGCGCTGCTCGCGGAATACGTGAACCCCACGACGGCACCGGTCCTCGCGATCGTGAACGGGATCACGGGCGGCCTGCCTTCGCCCGACACGACCGCGGTCACGGACATCGTGTGGGATGTGCAGGGACAGGGCGCGGATCTTGCGTTCGACACCCTTGACGACATGTCGCCGCTTGAGCCGAAGGAACCGAACACGGCGGAGGACGACTATCAGGGTCGGGCGTTGTTCGGCGGCATCGGGGACATCGAGGGCTCGTACAACGTGTACCCGGGATACCAGGATTCGTGGCACCTGTTCTTCACCACGTATCCTCGGACGACCCTTTGCGCGGGCGTCGCCGTGGACGCGGTGGTGCTCCAGTATTCCGCGATCGCCGCATGCCAGGAGGTCAAGGAGGATCCGGTCGCCGGGCACACGGTGGACGAACGGTCCAGCCAACTCGTCATGAGCTTCCGGTCGAAGACGTTCCTCTGGTGGGATGAGAACGGGGATGCGACCGTGGGGTACCGCTGCGACCCGACCAGCAGCGACGGCGGGTACGATCCGGAGCGGAACACGTGCGACCGTTACGATTGGAGCCGGAGCGATCCGTACTGGACGTCGAACAACTGGGAGAGCCATGGTTCGTGCGCGACGGCAACAGCGAAGGGTGGCGTCATCACGGTCACTCCCGTGGGTGCCGAATGGGAGAATGCCGTGGTCGTCCGCGACCACCATTTCCCGGCGAAGACGCTCACGGACGAGACGGCGACGATTCCTGAAGGGTCGGACCCGGTGACGCTGCGGTGGCTGGATGCGTGCGAAGCGGACGGCTACCGGTTGAAGAGCCGGGATGCGATCGTGTTCCTCACGGGCGAGACCACCTACCCGCTGCGGGTGGAGACACGCCAGAGCATGAACGCGTACGAGGACGTGGAACTGGGGATCGAGAACCATGATGAGTACGTGGTCGATGTGGACTACATTCCGCCGGTGTTCTGAGCGCCGTTGCTCTGAGATCCGCCGATGATGGGAGGGCGCCGGTCTGCGTGGGGCCGAGCGCGTCCGGACGCGGCATGGGTTCGGCGCGGACGCGCCGGGGCGTGATCGCCTGCCTCGGGCGCGGAACCCGCCGGCGCATACGCACCTGGGGGCGGGCCGGTAGTGTCAACGTAAGGAAAATCGTCCCAT
>JBFILE010000139.1:0-9399 GCA_041599855.1 Thermoplasmatota archaeon | reverse complement strand
GGGGGCGCGGAGAGCACGGAGACACAACAGACTCGGACGGGCGTGGGCGGGCCGGCACGCATCGTGCCACGGGTGTTGAGGATCCACCTCGTTGGCATGTGGTTTCGGACGCGTCGTCGGGAAATCGGTCGGGCGGGACCCCGTACGGGCGGCAGCCCATGAATGTCGGGCCCAAGGAGATGGCGCACCCTTGGCACCTTGCGATGTGGGGTTTGGCAAGCGCAGGTGGAGAGGGTGCCAAGGCGCGGTGCGGCCGTGCCCCACGAATCCCATCGAGATGGGCCGGATGGCCGGAGTCGGAACCCCGTCACATCTCCTGTTCCACGAACGTGTCCTGTCCGGCGCAGTTGGCGCAGGTTTCGGGCTCACGGCTGCTCGCGGTCTGCCATGCGCACGTGGTGCATACCCAGACATGCCCCTGGTCCCCGTATTGGCCATCGTCCGGGTTCATGACGAGGTTGACGCGGCCGATGTCCGGCTGGGGCGGTTCGTCCGGTGCGTCCTCTTCGGGGCGAACGGTGTGGAATGCCCTGAGATGGGCTTCAAGCTCGGGTCCCATGCGGGTCGCGGGAACGGCGGCTTCGTCCTTTGCCCGGGGGCGCGGCCCCGGCGGTACACTTGCGCTCCGCAGGGCGGGCGGCGGGTCCTTGGTGGCGCCCGAACGACGACTGGTCCGCGGCGTCACGGCGCCACCCTCCGGTACTCGTGCCCCGCACCTTGGCAGGTGGGGCAGTTCGAGGGAGGGGTTTCCCGGTGGGTGAGGTGGCCGCATCGGTCGCATTCCCATGTGCGCCGGAACCGCGGCTCCTCGATGGCGTCGGCGGGGCTCTCGGGCATGTGGGGTCGACTCGCGAGGTTGCGAGGCATGGTGGAGAGTCCCCCCGAGACCCCTTTTATGCGCTGTCGCCGGATCATCGGAAATCGGCGCCTCGGGCCGTGACCGCCTGCCTTGCTGATGCCGTGACGCGACGCTGAGGACGCCCGGGGATCACCCGGCGACCGTGAAGACGCGCACCTCGACCGCCGCCGTCCGCCCCACATGATCCGTGGCGACCGCGCCGACCATGTGGATGCCGGTGGCGTACTCCCCGGGGTCCATCTGCCACGTCCACCCATCCGTACCGTCCTCGTCCACATGACGAACGGTACCGTCCACAAGGAAGGCGACCTTCGCGACACCGGACAGGGAATCCTCCGCCATCACCCGGTACTCCGCGGGTTCCCACGCGACGCGTGGTGCGTCCTCGAATGCCAGCGTGGGCGGGCTGTTGTCGATGCCGAAGCGGCGCTCGATCCATTCCCCTTCATTCCCGGCGCGGTCGATGGGCCGGACCCGGAGGACGTGTTCGCCTTCCCCCGTGATCGGGAGGGTGGAGCGCCACGACCCGTAGGATCCGGTCACGCCGTCGATGGTGTGCTCGATCCTTGCGATGCCGGTCGCAGGGTTCCCGACGTCCATGGCTTCAGCCACCGCAGTCACACTGCCCGTCACCCACGACCCCTCAGAGGGCCCCAGGATGGCGGCCACCGGGATCCCGTCATCGACGCGCACGGTGCGCGTGAACGACGCGGCCGCGCCTTCGTCGTCCACCACGTCCAACCGCACCGTGTAGGTGCCGGCCGCCGCGAAGGCGTGGGGCGGGTGGCGGTCACCGGGGTCCGTGGTCACCGTGCCGTCGGCACCGACAAGGGTGCATCCGGTGGTGGAGCAGGACGCCGTGGATCCATCGCCAAGGTCCCACTCGCGCGACACCACGATGCCGTCCCATTCGAACGTGTGATCCACGAGACCGATGTCGAAGCCGGGGCGCACGTCACCTCGGCTCGTGAACTGGGCGCGCGGAAGCGCGTTCAGCACCTCGACGTCAAGGGTCGTGGTCGCCGATGCTCCGTCGTCATCGACCGTCGTCAGGGTCACGGGGTAGGTACCGCTCCGGCGGTACATGTGCCGGGGCGCCGCGGCGGTGCTGGTGTCGCCATCGCCGAACGCCCACGCATGGGACACGATGGAACCGTCCGGGTCGCCGCCCTTGTCGGTGAACGCGAAGGATTCCCGTGTGGTTCCGGCTCCCGCTTCGAAGGCGATGACGGGCAGCGGGGCAACGTTCGACACATGGACCACGCGACTCGTGGAGGAGACGAATCCGGTGACGTCCTCCACGGTGAGGACCACGGTGTAGGATCCATCATCCGGGAACCGATGGATGGGCGTGGCGAGGGTGCTGGTGGCGCCGTCCCCGAAATCCCACGTCCGGGACACGATGGCTCCCACGGTTGCGTCCACGAACACGACGTCCTCCAGGTCCGTGGGCCGGTCGGGGGTGTGGACGAACGCGGGGATGGGCGCATCCACGAGGCGGAGGGCGCGCGTGGCCACGACGGCGTCCTTGACGAGGACATCGATCCGGTACACGCCGAAGGCTGCACCCGCCGTGTCCCACGCGGCGCGGTAGCGGTTGTCGATGGGGACTCCGGCGGCGACGGTGGCGGATGTGCCGTCCGGCGCCGTCATGCGGACCACGGGTGCGCCATCGTCCACCCAGCCGCCGGACCGGTCCTTCAACTTGAACGTGAACGGCACGTTGCTGCCCCCTGCGACGGCATCCTGCGGAGACGGATCCCACACCAACGCGCGGTGGGCCACCCGGACAGGAAGGGATGCCTGGGACGACGACCCCGCCGTGTCCACGGCGCGCACCGTGACGGTGCGGGCACCATCCGGAATGACGGACGCATCCAGGTCGAACGCCCACATTCCCCAATCCTCGGCCAGCGGCCATGCGGGCATCCATGGCCCGCCATCGACTGCGACCTCGACGCCGACGACGCGGTCGCCGGGGTCGGTGTCCGCGGCAGTCCCGGTCATGCGGAGGACCCCCGCGACGACGGCGTCAGGCAGCGGGGTGTGGATGGCAATATCGGGCGGCGACCCGACAAGGCCGGGCAGGACCCGGATGGGCACCTGCGTCGTGTCGGTAAGGCCGGAGGTGCGGTACTCCGCCTGCAGGATGCCGGATCCTGCCGCCGTTTCGCGGGTGTTCCAGTCGACGCTCCACGACCCGTCCGCGGCAGGGGTCGTGACCGCAATGGTGTCCCCCCCGATGGCGAGGTGCACGAAGGAGGCGTCCGCGGGCATGGGGATGCTGTGGATCTCCCGCGACCATTCGCCCGTGTTCCCGGCAAGGTCGATGGCGCGCACGCGGTAGGTGTGGCGCGCCCCGTTGACGGCCGCCGCGTCCCGGTGGCTCAGGGCTTCCGTGGTGGCAAGGGTCGCGCCGTCGCGCTGGACCTCGAAGTGGTCGCGGTGGACGTCATCGCCGCCGCCGGACCATGCGAGATCGACAGCGCCGTCACCCGCGGTCGCAACAAGGCCGACGACGGCGGCGGGCGGGAGCGAGTCGGGGATGATGGCGGGCGACCGCGGGACCGTGATCGACGACGGGTACGCGGTGGAATCGTAGAGCAGCGTGAAGGCATCCTCCCCCTGCGAGTCCTGCCCGAGTTGACGGATCGCGAGGGTGAGGGCCCCCATCACGACGTAGTCGCCGTCGGCATCGAGGGGCACATCCGCAAGCGGCGTGAGGCTGATCGTGGGCGAGGAGGCATCCGCGTACATCAGCGCATGACCGATGACGAGGTCCACGTCGAGGAGGGCAAGGCGCGTGCTCCCGGTGTTGATGCGGTGATCATCGAGGATCGATGTCGCGATGACCCCGCGCTCGTCGCTGAGGGTCAGGTCCCACACGCTCACCTGTTCACTTCGCGTGCGCTCCACCACGTGCAGTCCGACGCGGATGACATCGGGCGTCGCCGGTTCATGGTCCCCGATCACGGCGAGTTCGGGCACGGTTCCCGTGAACGTCACGCCTTCGCCCGGCGCGACCGTGAAGATGGCGGGCGTGTCCCGGTCCGGCGGCGTCGTCCCCATGCCGCGCGCCGTCCACGTGACCGCGCCCGTGTCCCATGCGGGGGGCGCCGGGTCGGGGGATTCGGCGTGGAGGAAGAGGGGGATTGCCGGGATGGGCGCCGGCGTCCACGGCTCGACCGCCTGCGCGTGGGCGACGGCGGAAGCCGCGTCGGCGGATCCCCAGCCCCAGCCCGCGACCCATCCTGCGGGCGCATCCACGGCGGCGTCCCTGTTGGAGTCCTGGTACGCCCAAGGGGAACTTCCGCCGCGGGCGCCTGCGGACCGGGCCAGGATGCTTTTCACCTGCGCGGGAAGGAGTCCCGGATTCGCTTCGAGGACGAGCGCTGCGATGCCGGCCACGGCGGGCGCTGCGAAACTGGTTCCGCTTTCCGGCGCGTAGCCGTTCAGGGAATCGGCGACGGGCATGCGGATGGCGGTGCCGGGCGCGACGAGTTCGGGCTTCGTGATGGCGGCAGCCTGTTGGGATGGGCTTGCGGAATCGGAGAATCCGGCGACGGTGTCATCGGTGCGGTCCACGGTGCGCGCTGTGTTCGTTGCGCCCACGGTGATGACCTTGGCGGCTCCGGCCGGGCTCGCGACGAAGCCCTTGTTGTTGCCGCTTGAGACGACCACGACGACGCCGGAATCCACGAGGGCATTGTACGCGGCGCTCGTCGCATCGAACCCGTCCGTGGGACTCGTCCCCCCGATTGACAGGCTCACGACGCGGATGGGCATGTCGCGATGGCGCTCGTTGTACGCGGCCACCATGTCCGCGGCAACGGCGAGTTGCGCGAGGCCCTGCTGTTGTTCCCGTGGCGCGAAGACCACCACGTCCGCGAGGGTGGCGCCCGGTGCGACGCCGGCGTGGGCCCAGCGGTCGTTCGCGTTCCCGGCTTCGAGGGCGGTGCGGGAGTCCCCCGTGCCGCCGAGGACGCCGGCCGCGTACGTGCCATGGGTGGAGTCCCCGGTGTCGACATCGAGGCCGAGGGGCATGGGGTCGTTCACGACGGCGCCGGTGGCAAGGTAGGTGAAGGCGTTGAGGTGGACGCGGACCTTGGGGTCCGTGGTGGCCGCGTCATCATCCATGTCATCCAGCGAGGCGTGTGTCTCGTCGATGCCGGCATCGAGCACGGCGGCGAGGACGCCGCGACCGGTGAAGCCCAGGAAACCGTCGACAGGGGTCCCGCTCCAGACGCCCGTGTACGCGGCCGGGTGGGCGGTGCCGTCCCCGAGGACGCCGGGTACCGACGAATCCCGTGCCCTGAGAGCCCGCGCTGCGACGTCGAGGTGCGCGTCGACAGGTTCGTTCCATTCCACGCGGAGGACGCCGGGTGCGGCGGCCACGGTGGCGAGGGCGTCGGCCGGAATGCGTGCCCATGTTGCGGGGATGAGGGTGAACTCGTGGAGGACCTGCGCGCCGGGGATTCCTGCGAGGGCCTCGCTGTCGATGGACGCGCGGTCGCGGTGGCGGACGATGACGTCGGCGATTCCGGCGCGCGGGATACGGTCGTCCACGCCGTCCGCATTCGCATCCCACAGGAATCCATCGTCGTTGCCGCCGGGCGCGCCGGTCGTCGAGGCCGCCCCGTCCGGGGGCAGGGTGCCTCCGATGAGGGCCGTCACGCCTTTCACGGTGACGATGCCGTCGATCACATCACCGGCGGACGGCTCCTCGATGATCACCCGCACGGGGGGCGTGACGAGGACCGGGACCCGCGTGCCGGATGCCGCGCCCGGGGTCCGCGCGACGATCACCGGCATCTTCGTGAACCCCGTGGGTGTTGCGGTGGACGGTACGGTGAAGGAGAGCAGGATGTCAACGGTTTCGCCTCCGGGCACGGTGATGTCGGCGGGGGTGTCGAACGTCCAGTCCACGGGTGTGTTGAACCACGCGAGGGAAACGACGGCGGATTCGGCTCGCACGTTTCCGATCCGGACCGCCGTGGTCACGGTCTCTCCGGGCACCGCCTTGACGAGCGCGACGGGCTCCATGGGAATGACCCGCGGATCCGGCTCCTCGGTGAGCCAGTCGCGGTAGTCCACGTTGCCGCGGACGAGGGCGCCTTCCCCGGCGTTCACGTCCGGGGTGCTGGTGCCGTCGGACTCCGCGTCCCGGGGGCCCGTCGGGGACCCGTACCAGTTGCCGCGCCCGTCGAAGCGGAAGAGGGCATCGGGTGCGTACGTGGTTTCCGCACCGTATCCTTCGATGGCGGTCGTGGTGCGTGCAAGGTCGTTGCCGGTGACGACGGGGCTTCCCCCGTAGAACTGGCCGAATCCGACCCGTGCCCCTTCCACGACGTTTCCGGTGAAGGTGCCGTCGCGGACGTCCTTCTTGGAGGCGCCGGTGCCCACGGAGAGGTAGCCGTAGTGGCTGAGGGCCCACGTGCCGGAGGATCCGGGGCCGCCTTCGACAGGGGCGCCGATGATGGTGTTGCGGGTGACGTGCGCGCCGGAGCCGTGGACGAGGAGGAATCCGGCTTCGTGGGTGATGGCGGTGTTGTCCGCCACGTCCACTTCGGTGCCGCCTCCCAGGTGATAGGCTTCGTACGTGCCGATGCGCGTGCCGTCGAAGGGGGCGGCGCTCGTGATGACGACGTTGCCGATCACACGCGCGGTGGTGTCGATGACGTAGGAGCCGACGACGCTGGAATCCACCCCGATCCCTCCGATGCCGCGGCACCGCATGACCGTGTTGTCGAGGATGTCGATGCGGGCGGCGTCCACCACGTAGATGCAGGCGGCCGTGGATTCCACGTCGTACCGGCCGGCTCCGGGGTTGCGGGGCGAGTTCTCGTTGTGGAGGTCGAGGACCGTGTTCCCGACGATGGCGACGTCGGTGGCGTAGCGGTACACCTTGACGCCGGAGTGCCACGTGTCGTGGATGGTGTTGCGGGCGATCCGGGACCCGGCGACTCCGGCACCGGCAAGGGCGATTCCCTCGGCGAATCCGATGTCGGAGTCCTCGATGATCAGGCGTCCGAACGATTGGAGGTAGTAGTAGCCGGCGGCGCGTTCCGCAGCGGATGCGGTGGGCGCCCAAGCGGTTGTGATCGTGGCGTTCCTCACTTCGAGGGTGGCGTTGGGGAGGGCTTCGATGACGATGTGGTTCGTCGGGGATGCGTCGACAATGACCGTGGCGTTCTCGATGAGCAGTTTCCCGCCGCTCTGGATGATGACGTTGCGGTCCACGAACACGGTGCCGTTCCGCCAGATCTCGAGGTCGTGGATGACGATGGCGACATCGAGGTCGGTGCGTTGCGCGGTGACACTCGGGCTTTCGAGAAGGAGCGGTGTGGGCTCCGGTGCGCCGGCGCTGCCTGCTGCGCGCGCGGGCCTTGCAAAGTCGGCCGGGGCCCCCGGCCATGCGGATAGGACGACCATGGCCACGAGGATGATTCCGAGAACGGATTGGGGCGACCTCACGTCGACTGCCTCCCGGGGCTGGGTGGGTCGCGGCGAGGTTAAGGATTTGGGTGTACCCGCGCGTGTTGGGGAGGATACCTCTACCCAATCGGGTCGAGGGGGATCATTGCGCTGCCGGCGTCGGAGCGCGCCGCGAGGAACAAGCGCTCGGGGTGGGGGTGCGGGTCGGGGTCGCTCTCGTTCCCGGGCCGGACCCCCGTCAGGGAATCCGCGGGGAGGGGGATGAGCATGGTTCCCGTGGGCACGCGGAATGCTTCTGGAACGAGGGGTCTCCAGCCGGCGGTCGCGGTCCATGCGCCGAGTTCCACGGTGATGGTGGCGGGGTGCCGGTTCGTGAGGATGATGTCCAGTGGGGCGGAGCCGCCCCCGCTCACGTGGAGGGTGAGGGGGCGTTCGTCTTCGAAGGAGGATTGCCACGTCCGGTAGTCCACGTTGCCGCGGACGAGGGCGCCGGGGCCCGCGTTGGTGGCGGGGATGCTTGCGTCGTCGGCGTCCGGGTCCCATGGGCCTTCGGTGGTGCCGTAGTAGTTGTCGCGTGCGTCGAAGAGGTAGGCGGGTTGCGGGTTGAATGCGGTTGTTGCGCCACGTCCTTCGATGGCGACGTTGGCGCGGGAGAAGTCGTTTCCGTGGACTTCGGGGGAGCCGCCGTAGAATTGGGCGAAGGCGGTGGTGACGGATCCTGCCACGTTGCCGTGGAACAATCCGCGTCCGGGTTCGCGTGCCGGGTAGGAGGATGCAAGGGGTCCGTAGTTCACGTACGCCCAGGACCCGGTGGCTTCCGCGGTGAGGGGTGTGACGGTGTTGGTGCGGATGTGGGCGCCGCTTCCGTGGGCGAGGGCGAATCCGACGATGTCGGTGATGGCGGTGTTTCCCTGGAAGATCAGGGTGTCGCGGCCGCCGTCTGCGTAGTATGCTGTCGTGACGGGGCCTTCGGCGGGATGGGCGGGGTGGGGGGTTGCGAGGACGATGTTGCCGGTGATGGTGCCGCTGAGGGTCCAAGCGTGGCTGCCGGTGACGGAGGATTGGGCGGCGATGCCTGCGAGGCCGCGGCATCCGTGGATGAGGTTCGCGGTGATGCGGATGGCTTCGGCGTCGAGGAGGTGGATGCAGGAGCCGAAGGTTTCCGCGGAGGGGCGGAACCGGGTGGGGGAGGGGGGTGT
Organism: Thermoplasmatota archaeon; assembly: GCA_041599855.1. GTDB lineage: Archaea > Thermoplasmatota > SW-10-69-26 > JACQPN01 > JAJPHT01 > JBFILE01. The sequence continues at coordinate 906 of JBFILE010000139.1, read as the reverse complement.
GTCGTGGTTGTGGTTGGTGCGGATTTCGTTCCCGATGATGTGGACGTCGCGGGCGCCGCGGGTGAGTTTGATGCCGGAATTCCACGTGTCTTCGATGAGGGAGGTTGCGATGCGGCTTCCGGCGACGGCTCCGCCGCTCAGGTAGATGGATTCGGCGTGCTGGATGTGGCTGTCCTCCATGTGGAGGGTGCCGAGGATGGTGAGGTGGTAGTAGGCGGAGGCGCGCGTGTCGGCGTCGGAATGGATCCGGGTGGGGTCGCGGGGCGCGGGGGGATCGGCAGGTTCCGCCGCGTCGTCGTGGCCGGCGGGATCAGCGGGGTCGGCGGGATCAGCGGGGTCGGTGGGGTTGGTGGGGCCTGCGGGATCAGCCGACGCTTCGGGGTCGAAGGATGTTTGCAGGGTGGCGCGTTCGAGGCGGAGGGTGCCGCCGGGCATGACCGTGATGCTGAGGTGGTTGTCGGGTGTGCTGGCGATGCGGACGTTGGCGTCGCGGAGGGTGAGGGTGGTTCCGGCGGGGATGAGGACGTGTCGGGTGAGTTCGATGGGGCCGGTCCATTGGGTGTTGAGGGGGATGACGAGCAGGGCGTCCGTGACTGTTGATGCGGGGGGTGCGGCTCCGGCGCCCAAGGTAAGTGGCACCGCCAGGAGGCAAACGGCGGCGAGGACGCTGATCGCACCCGGATTTCGTGCATCCATGATGATCCGCTCGCGAAGCCTTGGAGGCCTGCTCGTCATTGGTGCGCGAGCGGAGGGGACGAAAGGGATGTGGGTACAATCGTGGAAGGGTTCGAGGAGTGATTTTGCGGATGGCCGGGGGTCCCGGGCGTCTGCAAGCAGGACAGCATCGGGCGATGCGGGGACGGGGTCAGCGGGGAGGAGCGCTTCGTCATGTCGCGGGCCGGCGGT